>JBGTBK010000031.1:0-12232 GCA_041749355.1 Sandaracinobacter sp.
CCGCCAGCGCCAGCGCCTGCAAGGTGGCGCGCCCCGGATGCTCGCGCCGCACCAGGATCGCCCAGCCCGCCAGCAGAAAGGCCGTCGTGTTGGCAAACAGCGTCGCATTGGCCGTGGTGGTGCGAACGATCCCCAGGTGCCACGACGTGAGGTCGGCTGCGAAGAAGAACCCCGCCGCGATCGCCAGCCCCCAGGGCAGCCCCTTCAGCGGAAGGCTGGTCAAGGCCGCCCCACCGCTCGCGCGCCGCGCCCAAAGTGCCACCAGCACCAGCACAGGCGCCGCAAGCGCCATCCGCCAGAAGGCCGACGCAACCGGCCCAACATCCGAAAGCCGAACCAGCAGCGGCCCGAAGGCCAGCAGTGCCGAGCCGATGATCAGCGCAGCGAGCGGCAGGCGGCCCTTTGTCATGGTCTGGGGGCTGCTCGCCATCGCAAAGGCCCTAGCAGGACAGGGCCCGATGCCAAATGGTCACGCGCCCGTCGTCAGCCCGGCTACAAAGCGGCGGATGTCCCCCAGCAGCAGCTCCGGCTCTTCCAGCCCGATGAAATGCCCGCCGCGCGGCATGTCGGTCCAGTGCACCACATTATAGCCCCGCTCCACCATCGCGCGCGGCGGGAAGGCCAGCAGGTCGTGCGGGAAGCTCGCAACCCCGGTCGGCACCTCGATCCGCCGCCCTTGCGGAATCGCGAACCCACCTTCCAGGAACATGCCGCGATAGATCCAGGTCGCGCTCAGGAAACTCCGCGTCGTCAGATAGATCATGATGGTGTCGAGCAGCGTGTCGAGCGGGAATGGCGGGTCGCCCCCGCTGACTTGGCCGGCGCTGCCCTCCACATCCGACCAGCCGCAATATTTCTCGGCAAACCAGGCCGCCACGCCCATTGGCGAATCCATCATCGCAAAGCCCAGGCTCTGCGGCTTGGTGCCCTGCAGCTGCAGATAGGCGGTCTCGGTCAGCCGGGTCATCATCGCCTTGCCCAGCCAGGCCTTTTCCTCGGCTGTGTTGGCAGACATGTCGGCCGAGCGCAGGCCATAGCCATTCAGGTGCAAGGCCTCCAGCCGGTGCGAATCCAGCCCAAGCCAGCCGCCGATCACACAGCCCCAGTCGCCGCCCTGATACAAATAGCGCTCATAGCCCAGCGCCGGCATCAGCCGGTCGTACAGCCCCGCAATCGCGCGCGGCCCCATCGGCGCCCTGGGCTTGTCGCTCCACGCATAGCCGGGCAGCGAAGGTGCCACCACATGAAAGGCCGGTGCGCCCGGGTCCTCGGGCTCGGCCAGCCGGCGCAGGATCGCCTCGAACTCCAGCACCGATCCGGGCCAGCCATGCGCGATCATCAGCGGCTTCGCATCCGCCCGGCTGGAGCGGATGTGGATGGCGTGCAGCGAAAGCCCAGGCTCCAGCTCCACCCGCACATTGGGGAAGGCGTTCAGCCGGGCAACAGTCGCTTCCCAGTCATACCCCGTCAGCCAATGGTCGCGCAGCCGCTCCATATAGGCCCGGTTGGCGCCATGCTCCCAACGATGCCCCTCGGGCTCCTCGAAAAAGCGGAACTCCTCCACCCGCCGGCGGATCCACTGCACCTCTTGCGCCTGGGCGGGGACTTCGAAGGCCGTGACTGTCATTCGGGATCCTCCTTCTCGGGGTGCAGGTCCGCCTCGTCGATGATCGGAATCAGCTCGATCATCGCAAGCCCGAGCAGCCAGATCGCAAGCGTCGCAAGCAGCTGGTCCAGCCGCCCGGCGGCAAGCCCCAGCGCCAGTGAGTCCTTGTAGGCAACCGCATAGGCCAACAACCCGGCATAAATGCCCAGGTTCACGAAACTGTAGAGCCGCGAGCGCGACCGGCCGATCAGCTGGAAGGCCATCACCACGCCCGCAAGCAGCGCCACCAGCGTGATGTAGCTGCGGATGTCCAGCCCATCCAGCAGGGCAAGATTGGCCCCCAGAAGCGCGCCGAAGAACAGGGTCAGCCCGTTGCGATAGGCCGCGCGCTCCGCCAGCGTCTGGCTAAACAGCGCCCGGGCCCGCGGGGGGACCTTCGGCGGCTTCACGCAGCCTTCCGGGCGCCGGCCTTCTGCTCGGCCCGGATCGAAGCCGCGATCTTCTCGGCAATCATGATGGTCGGCGCATTGGTGTTGCCGCTCACCAGCGTCGGCATCACGCTCGCATCCACCACCATCAGCCCCTCCACGCCGTTCACATGAAGGCCGATATCGGTCACTGCCTCGGCGTCGGCACCCATGCGGCACGTGCCGACCGGATGGTAGATGGTCTCGGCCCAGCCCTTCACCCGCTCCAGAAGGTCCGCCCCCTGCACCCCGTCGCCCGGCCAGGCCTCGCCGGCGTTGTAGCGCGCCAGCGCCGGCTGGCGGCCGATCTGACGGGCAATCTCCACCCCCTTCAGCAGCGTGTCCTGGTCCTCGGGCGCCGACAGATAATTGGGGTCGATCGCCGGGTGGGCCGCCGGGTCTGCGCTCTTCAGCCATATGGAGCCCCGGCTTTCGGGCCGCACCTGGCACACATGCGCCTGGTAGCCATGCTCGGGGTCAAGCCCGCCGACGCCATGGGCATTGCCCTTAACCGGCATGAAATGCATCTGGATGTCGGGCGCAGCCAGCCCCTCGCGAGTGGACACAAAGGCCCCGGCTGCCGTCGGCATATAGCTTGCGTTGCCCGATTTCCGGAAGATCCAGTTCAGCGCAGCCGCCACCTTCACGAACGGGCTCGAATTGCCGTTCAGCGTGATGGGCTGGCTGCACTTCCACTGCACGATCACGTCCAGATGGTCCTGCAGATTCTGCCCCACCTGCGCCCGGTCCGCCACCACTTCGACACCCACGGCCTTCAGCCCGGCAGCCGCTCCAATGCCCGACAGCATCAGCAGTTGCGGCGAGTTGATCGCCCCGCCGCTCAGGATGACGCGCCGCCCCTGCACGATCTGCCCGCCGCTATAGGCAACCCCCACAGCCCGCTTGCCCTCGAACAGCACCTTCTCGGCAAGCGCCCCGGTGATGATCTTCAGGTTCGGCCGCCGCCGCACCTCGGGCGTCAGATAGGCGCGCGCGGCCGACCAGCGCTGGCCGTCCTTGATGGTGCTGTCATAGCTGCCGGCGCCTTCGAACTGCGCGCCGTTGAAATCGTCGGTGCGCGGCCAGCCGGCCTCGACGGCGGCATCGATGAAGGCATTGTTCAGCTCGTGCGGCAGCATCCGGCGCGTGGTCGAAAGCGGCCCGCCTGCGCCATGCCAGTCGGAAGCGCCGCGGTCCGAATCCTCGGCATGGCGGAACCAGGGCAGCACATCGGCCCAGCCCCAGCCGGTGCAGCCCAGCTGCGACCAGCGGTCATAGTCACTCGAATGGCCGCGGATATAGACCATCCCGTTGATGCTCGACGACCCGCCAAGCGCCCGCCCGCGCGGCCAGTACAGCCTGCGCCCGTTCAGATGCGCCTGCGGCTCGGTCCAGAAACCCCAGTTGAATTCATGGGCATTTTCGGGCGGCAGGATCTGCGCGATCCCGGCCGGCATGTTGATCAGCATGGACTTGTCGTTGCCGCCGGCCTCCAGCAGCGCAACGCGCGTGCCCGGATCCTCCGAAAGCCGCCCAGCCAGCGCGCAGCCGGCCGATCCTGCGCCCACGATCACGAAATCGAACTGCTCCACCATCTGTCCTCCCACCCGCTTGCCCGGGCATTGCTGCGCAGACTAACGGAGCCGGTCGCGCGGAGCCAGCCTCCGCAAAATGGCTGAACTGCTCCCTGATTGCGCTTTGCGGCAAGGCAGGCCCGGCGCTAGGACAGGGGCATGGCACGAACCCTGGCTCTCCCCCTCGCCCTCGCGCTTCTCCTGTCCGCCTGCACGGTCGGCACGCTCGAAACCACGCGAAAGGCCGCCCCGGTGATGCGGCCGCTGCCAGACGTGTTCGATTGCCTGCGCGAACGGCGCCTGGCGCTGGTGTCGGCCCACCGCGGCCAGAAGGACCCGCGCGCTGCCGAAAACAGCCTCGAAAGCTTCGGCAACACGGTCGAGCGCGGGCCCATCTTCATCGAGATCGACATCGCCCGCTCGTCCGACGGCGTCCTGATGCTGATGCACGACAACACGCTCGATCGCACCACCAACGGCACCGGGCCGGTCGCGGCACAGACCTACCGCCAGCTCCGCTCCCTGATCCTGAGGGACGGCGAGGGCGAGCTGCTGAACGAGCGGATCCCCACGCTCGAGGAAGCACTGGTCTGGGGCAAGCGGCGCGGCGCAGTGCTGCAGATCGACCTGAAGCCCGGCGTCCCGCTGGCCGAAGTGGTGCAGCATGTCCGCAAGGCCCGGATGGAAGGCCAGGTCATCCTGATCGCCTACAACCTGGCCGACACCCGCAACGCCCTGAAGCTGGCGCCCGAAATGATGGTGTCGGCCAGTGGCCGCAGCCCGGCCGAAACCGCCAGCATCCTGAAGCAGGCCCGGCCCACCATGCTCGCATTCACCGGCACGCGCGAGCCTGACCCAGCGCTCATCGCCCGGCTCGACGCCGTGAAGGTGGAGGCAATCACCGGCACGCTCGGCCGGCCGGGACAGCGGCTCGACGACCGCTACCTCGAAGATGGCGACGGCTCCGAATATGCCGATCTCGCCGCCCGCGGAGTCACGCTCATCGCGTCCGACCAGCCGGTGGAGGCCTGGCGCGCCCTCAAGAAGGCCGACCGCGACGGGCTGATCTGCCTGACGGGCGAGACAGGAGACCCCCAATGAAGGCCATCCGCATCGAAGCAACCGGCGGCCCCGAAGTGATGCAGCTCGTCGACGCGGACATTGGCGCTCCCGGCCCCGGCCAGATCCGCATCCGCCACACCGCGATCGGCGTGAACTTCATCGACACCTACCACCGCTCCGGCCTCTATCCGATGGCGCTGCCGTCCGGCATCGGCGTGGAAGCCGCCGGCATCGTCGAGGAGGCAGGCGCAGGCGTCACCCATGTCGGGGCCGGCGACCGCGTTGTCTATTTCACCAATGCACCGGGCGCCTACGCAACCCACCGCCTGCTCGACGCGAAATGGGCTGTGAAGCTGCCCGACGCCGTGACCGACGAACAGGCAGCCGCGCTCTGGCTCAAGGCCTGCACGGTCGAAAGCCTGGTCGAGCGCTGCGCTCGCATCCAGCCCGGCGACACGGTCCTGGTGCAGGCAGCCGCCGGCGGCGTCGGCATCCTGCTGTGCCAATGGCTCAAGTCCGTGGGCGCAACGGTCATCGGCACGGTGGGCGCGCCCGATAAGCAGGCAATCGCGAAGGCTGCCGGCTGCGACCATGTGCTGACCTATGCCGAGGTGCCCGCAAAAGTCCGCGAGCTGACCGGCGGGGAGGGCGTTTCGGCCGTGATCGACGGCGTCGGCAAGGCGACATTCGAACAATCGCTCGATGCGCTTCGCCGCCGCGGCCTGATGATCAGCTACGGCAACGCCTCGGGCCCGGTCGGCGAGGTCGATTTCGCGATCCTCGCCCGCAAGGGCTCCCTGTTCGCGACCAGGCCAACCCTGTTCGATTATTATGCAACGCCCGCCGATTTCGCAGCCGGCACGGCTGCCGTGTTCGCAAAGATCGCGGGCGGCGTGCTCAAAGCCCACATCGGCCAGACCTTCGCGCTGGCCGACGCGGTGCGCTGCCACCAGGCCCTCGAAGCCCGGCAGACCGTCGGCTCGTCGCTGCTCATTCCCTGATGCCCAGCCGCTGATGGCCCGCATACGGATCAAGGTCTGCTGCATCGCGTCCGTCGAAGAGGCCAGGCTTGCCATCGCAGCCGGCGCCGACGCCCTCGGGCTGGTGTCCGCGATGCCGACAGGCCCGGGGCCAATCGCCGAACCGTTGATCGCCGCCATCGCAGCAACCGTGCCGCCGCCCGTCGATCCCATCCTGCTGACTGCCGAGGATCGGGCAGATTCGATTGCCGATCAGGCGCACCGGCTCGGCGTGCGGACGGTGCAGCTGGTCCGCCATGTCGACTCGTCCGAACATGTGCGGCTGCGTGGCCTCGATCCGGCGCTCCGGATCGTCCAGGTGATCCATGTCGAGGATGCCCGCGCGCTGGACCAGATCGCGCTCTACGCCGAGACTGCTGCGGCCTTCCTGCTCGACAGCGGCAGGCCGTCGGCCGCCGAACTGGGCGGCACGGGCCGCACGCATGACTGGTCGGTAAGTGCGGAATTCGTCCGCCGCTCGCCGCGCCCGGTCTTCCTCGCCGGTGGGCTTACGGCCGAAAACGCAGCCCAGGCCGTCCGCGAGGTCCGCCCCTATGGCCTCGATCTCTGTTCCTCGCTTCGCACAGGCGGAGCGCTCGACCCCGCCTTGCTCGCAGCCTTTTTCGAAGTGGTGCGCGCCGCCTGAGGCGCTAGCTCGCCGCCGACATCCCGAAGGGCAGCAGCGGCACCACGTCCCGACCGCCGCCGATGATCATGTCCATCGCGACGTAGAAGATCAGCGCAAGGCCGATCCAGCCGATCCAGTGGTAGCGCTCGATCAGGCGCGCCACATAATTGGCAGCAACCCCCATCAGCGCAACCGACAGCACAAGGCCGATGATCATGACCTCGGTGTGGTCCTTGGAGGCACCGGCGACCGCCAGCACATTGTCGAGGCTCATGGACAGGTCGGCAAGCGCGACCGCCCAGGCCGCACCCCAGAAGCTCTTCGCAGGCTGCAACGACTCCTCGGCGATGCTGCCGTCCGCCATCGTCACCTGCGATTGCGGGCGCAGCTCGCGGTACATCTTCCAGCACACCCACAGCAGCAGCAGGCCGCCGGCAAGGCGGATGCCTACGATATCCAGCAGCTGGGTGACGATCAGGGCAAAGCCGATCCGCATCACCAGGGCGGCCACCATGCCCATGGCGATGACCTTCTTGCGCTGGTCGGCGGGAAGCCCGGCGGCAAGCGCGCCGATCACGATGGCATTGTCGCCGGCCAGCACCAGGTCGATCATGATGACAGTGCCGAGCGCCTGGAGCGCACCGGGCTCAGTGAGAAATGAAAAGTCCATATGCCGCCCTGCTAGCGGAAGTTCGCCTCGCTGGAAACTCCCGCAAAGCCAAGAACGGCTGCCCTAGGCATCCGCAAGGCCGACCGGCCGCCCGGACCCCGGACTTGATCCGGGGGGAGGAGAAGGGCGCGGATGCGCCCGCAAGGATGGTCCCGGCTGCCATAGGCAGCCGCAAGCGCGACTGCGCGCCCGGAGCGAAGCGAAGGAGAAGGGCGCGGATGCGCCCGCAAAAGAAAAACAACCACATGTCTGCCCAAAGGCAGACATGTGGTGCGGATGGCGGGACTCGAACCCGCACGCCCCGAAGGGCAAGGGATTTTAAGTCTGATAGGGGCTAGGTTAAGACATTGAACTGATAGGCTAATTTTACGCGGCTTGTGATTTTGTGCTAAACCATGTGCTAAACGCACTATCAGTCCATACACCATATTCCCACCATCCATACCCGTTGTCCAACGAAAATCGGATCAGTCTAAGGTAAATTTCCCTACCTTTTTCAGCTTGCTGTTGCCGCGAGCGAAGCGAGCGGCCTGAAGACGGATCGTGTGGGCTAGCAGAACAAAGCGGCCCCGGCTTTCTCTGGGGCGGCCTTGATCAAACGGCTATTCAAGCGGCCTCGGCCAATGTAGCGGCGCTGTGAAGGTAGGCAACGGCCCGCTCGGCGTGGGCTGCGGCTTGAAGAATGGCGCCGGTGTCGTTTTGAAGCACCTTGATCCAGCTTGCGAGGTAACTGGCGTGATCGGGACGCGGCTCAAGGCTCAGACCAAGATCGGCGGCAAGAAAAGCCGCCCCCAGCTCGGCAACCAGCTCCTCGCGGGCATAGCCAGCATCACCCCAGCGTTCGCGCCCGAATGAGCGATCAAGCCGTGACTTGTGGCAAGTCCAGTGAACGGTTTCATGGCCTCGGGTGGTGTAATAGCTGTGAACATCGTGGAAGGCCGCGAAGGGCGGAAGCTGGATGCGATCAGCCGACGGAATATAATAGGCGCGGTCGCCGCCGTGATTCACAGTTGCGGGAATGCGGTCAAAGAATGCCTCCGCTGCCTCGATACGCTCCAGCTCCGGGGTGGGCTCCGGCACAAAGTGAAGCCGCTCGGGAAGTCCCTCGATCTGCGCCACGTTGAAGACGGTGTAGGTTTTCAAGAAGCGAAAGCCCCTCTCTTTATCCTCTCCGGTCTGCTCATCCTGCACGGTCTTGCTGCTGTCGCCGTAGTAGACAATGGATGCGCCCCGCTCGCCTTTGCGCACCTGTGCGCCAAGGGCTTGGGCTTGGCGGTAGGTCATCCATGACGGGCTGACAAAGCCCGATGCCTGAGCTTCGATCCACAAGAGAATGACGTTGATGCCACGATAGGGCTGGCCGGTGGCGCGTAGCGGTCGCGTCATGCCCGATGCGGCCATATCTCCCCCACTCCACGGCTTCATCCAAGGGCGCGTGCGCTGCTCCAGCTCGGACAAAATGCGGCATGTGATGCGGCTGTGGGGGTCTTGCTTGGTCGTGTGTTCGATCATGATTTTTGCTCCCTTCTGATCCGCGCAGCGGGTCATGCGCCGCGCATGAACCCTGCCGACCCGGCGAGGGGCGGAGAGAGAGGGGGCAAGGTCTGGTGCCGGTGGGTGGTGCGGGTGCAGCCCAAGAGGGCGAACCACGGCCACCAAAGCATGGCCTTGTTGGGAGAGAGAGGCAGAGCCCCTTTCTCCCTCTAAATTGAAGGAAAAGCCGTGCCGTTGGCGGCGCTCGATAAAGGGCGGGCTTGCCCCCCTGCTCTGCGTCAGGGATCATCACCCGACTGGGCGGAAACAGCCCCTCTGGTTTGCGCGGGAACCGCGCGGCAGGTTCCGTCGCGTCAGCGATAGAGCCCGGTCCGAAGGGGACGCCCAGTGCCGCAGAAACTCATTAGGTTAGGCTTTCGCTGACCTCAGTATTTCGTATCGACGAGATATCCTGTCCGGCCCGAACATTGCCCGCCCCATTGATTTTTGTGAGAGTTGAGCTTGCCGTCGTGACGGTCACGCCGGAACTTCTTTTGGCAGATGGGGCACTGGTAAATGTAGACGGGTTTGCCAAACCCGCTCTTTGGCCGCGCCGGCGCGCGTGCGCGCGCTGCATCCGATCCACGCGATAGCTAGGCGGCACTAACCAATACGCGGTTCATCATCGTCTCGACGTAATCGGATTTGTCTTCGTCCTGGAACAGGATGTTCCGCGCATCCATGTCGGCCTTCTCGACGCTCCAGAGCATGTTCATGACGTGGGAAGGCGTATTGGAAATGATGAAGCTGCTGAGTGTCACTGAGGGATCACCCAAACGCGCCTCGATGTCCTTGATCGTCTGGTAGAACTGAATCTTGGGGTCGCTGAAGCCGATGTTGCGGATGCCCTTCGGGTCGACGAACGTGATGAACTGCCGATCGCCTACGATCAGCCAGAGGATGAAGTCGGGATGGAAATTGCCGGCCTCGAAAAAGCCAACGCCGCGACCCTTGCTGAGATTGCGTAGCAGGTAGAGCTGCTTATCTTCGAAGAATGTGCCCGCGCTATCGTGATATACCTTGATGTCTTCGACAAGGTTGCGCTCGCCTTTGTTCAACGGCAGCGGGCTGACCTCGACGATATTCTGATCAAGGTAGAGCAGCGGCTCATAGAGATGCTTGCCGAACCAGATGGCTTTCATGCCGCTGAATTCCCAAGGCTTCAGCGTGCCGGATTCGATGATCGTCTTCAGCTCGGTCAGCTTGCTGATGATCTCGGTTTGCGATTTGTCGAGCAGGATGCGGTAGTAGCCGTCGCCATCCTCGTCGCGCCCCTTTGGGAAATTCGGATCGTCTTCAGTCAGCTCCTGATATTCAAGGTGCGGCAATTCCCATTCGCGCTTGCGGAACGTGTAATAGCGCTCGGTGTATTTCTTCAGCAGTGCCAACGCGATGTCTTCCCACAGGCGCACTTTCTCAAAGGAATCGCAGAGCAGCTCCTCGGCGGGGATCAGCAGCTGATACCATGTCGGATCGGCGAGCAGCGCGGCAATGCTGTCGGCGCTGATGTTGAGATTGTACCAGCCGCGCTCTGCCTTGAACCGCTCCAGTTCGAAGTAAAGGCGGTCGCGGTCAAGGAACGCGACATGCTGGGCCGAAAGATGCGCCTGGTTCGGCGCGGCTTCGACATCGCCGCCGGCAACGCCGCGTGATTTCATCGCCTGAATCTTTGGGTACCAATTTAGGACAACCTGGTTCTTCTGGAGATAGGCCGTCGCTGCATCGGCAGCTGGATCGGGCTTGGCCAAGGTTGGGATTGGCCCAAGCCGACGGAAGGCGTCACCAAACTCCGTGCTGACGCCGTTGATCGTCTTCTTCAGGCGAATGGTCTTCAGCTTCTGCGTGCCGAGATTTTTGATAATCGGCAGCATGAACTCTTCACGGTCATCATTGGTCGGCAATCCCTCCTCTTCGAGGAAGTCGCGGAACTGCGCCATATAGTCGGCGCGGATGCCGAAGATCGAAAGTGTTTCCAGCAAACCGATATGGCTGGGCTTTTGCACCTCGTCGGGAAGCTGCGCTTTGCTGCTACGTTTCAAACTGGAATTGTACCCCTTCAACCGCACACCGCGCCCAAAGAGCTGTATGATTTGAGAGCCTTCTGTCTGGCCGACGTTCATCAAGCCCATGGTGCTGACGCGCCGGCTGTTCCACCCTTCAGTGAACTTCTTCGAGCCGATCAACAGATTCACCGGTGATGCGGGCGTGTTGATCCCGTGGAATAGCGAGCCGGCGAATTCGCTGTCACCGGCGGACAGGCCATTGTCTTCGCATAGCTTCACCAGCTTCGCGTCATCGCCTACGTTGATGACGCCGAACGGCGCATTGTCGCCAACGCTCAGTGCGATCTCACCGGTCGCGCCTTTGATGTTTTCAACATTGAGTATGCCGCCACCGGGTGCGTTGAACATGACCGCCAAGGTCTCGTCGAAAATCTGCATCGGTGAGAGACCGATGGTGTTGAGATAGGCGAAGCGGCCGGCGAACAGGTTCTTGCCCCCTGCTGTCAGAAGGCCCTGGTTGAGCACCTGCTCGATTTGCTTGATGCTGTTCGCGCGGTTGGCGAGATAGCGGCTGAAAAATTTCAGAATCTCGATGATGTCCGATGCGTCGCGCGTCGCGAGTGTCTTGGTCACGCTGCCGCCGACGAAAATCCAGAGCGGCTTCTCGATGTTGAAAATGCGGAATGACGTACCCTGTTCCTTGAACAGCCGTTGCTGCTGAAAGAAGGCGAGCAGGCAGGCGACGAGATAGGTATCGAGATGGCTGTCCTGCGTCGCCTCGTCGAGATTAAGGATCTGATAATCCTTGCCGAAGCCGTCGCTGTAGAAATAGCGGTAGGAGTAATCGAACAGCACGCTTTTGGCGTACAGGTCGGTCAGCGCCTTGTTGCCCTTTACCGCCTGGCCGAAGGTCGCAGAATATTCGAACGAGAAACCTTTCTCACACAGCGCGTTGCGGAAGCGCATCCATGCTCCTTCCTCGCCGCCGGATGCGCCGCGATGGCCTTCATCGACCAGCACGAGGTTGCTGCCCTCGAAGGCATCAATGGCAATGGTCTTGTCGCCCATCTCATCCTTCAATTTGTGGATGTCGAGGATTTCAATCCGCTGGCCAGAGAACAATCCGCTACCGTCCTTCTGGAACAGCTCGGCAGGAAGGCCGGCCTCTTCAAATTCACGCAAATGCTGTTGGCTCAGCCCTTCGTTGGGGGTGAGCAAGATGATGCGATTCAGCTCGCGGCGGCGACCATGTTTGTCGAGATAGAATTGATACTGCAGGATGTTGGCATGCATCAGCAGCGTCTTGCCGCTGCCGGTGGCGCTCCAATAGGCCAGCTTGTTGATCTGTGACCATGCTTCAGCGCTATCGTTGAACGGCGCGACATGATCGGTCTCGGATCGCTCGGTATTCATCGCTGCCACCAGGGCGTTGATGTCGGTCAGCAGCGCTTTCGGGTCGCGGAAATAGCGGTCCAGATAAATTTCGGTGAACAGCAGCGTCAGATACTGGAAATATTTCCACACAATCGGCGCTTCGCCGCGCGTGATGCGACGTTCGTTCAAGCGCTGAGTGTGGCGAACAATGTTCTGGTCATACTCCAGCAATAACTCGGTCGGCAGCTGGGTCAGGTTGAACAGCTGCGCGGTCAGCGCATGGTGAAAGTGATGGA
>JBGTBK010000032.1:0-3629 GCA_041749355.1 Sandaracinobacter sp.
GCCCGCCACATGCGCGCCGCGGTTGAACGGCCGCCAGGCCAGCAGCGCCAGCAGGGCGATCGCATGGGGCAGCTGGAACAGGGTTGCCGTGCCGATCCAGTCCTTCGCCTGCAGGTCGGTCACCGCATGGGCGCCGAACGCCCCCAGCGCGACAGCAAGGAACCCGTTCAGGGCAGCGAGGGCGGGCAGCGCGCGGGGTGGCTTCATTCGGCAGGCTTACCGCCCCCAGCCCTCCCTGTCGCGCCCCATCTGAGAGCCACCTCGCAGACCAGCAAGGGAACCAGCCAGGTCAGCCACACGACCAGGTTCGATCCGTCAGGCCCCAGCCACTCCCCCAGCCCCCCGCGCTGGGCAATCCGGCAGAACACGAAGCTCCAGGTCAGCACATAGCTGCGGATCATCCACGCCCGGTGCGCCCCCCACTGCCGCCGCGCACCCGTCCGCCACCCCATCGAGGCCGTCCACATCCAGGCCAGCGCCAACAGGCTCGTCGACACCGCGACCGAGACATTGCCGTGCGGGTTCTGTGCATTCACCACCAACGCCGCGAGCGCCGCCGTATAACCCGCCCCGATGTAGCTGCAGCCGATATGCCGGTGCCACCCGAACCAGCGCCGCGTCTCCCCCACATACAAGTTCAGCGGCCCCGTGATCAGCATCACCGTGCCGGTCAGCCCATGCAGCATCACCCACCCCCAATGCGCAGGGTGGGCAGGCCGCGCCTGGTAGGTGAGAACCGGCCAGACATTCCAGACAAACACGATACCGGTGCTGACCACCGCAAGCCCCAGCAGCAGGGCGGTCAGCGGCGGCAGGGGAAGAACGCGCGGGGCGGAGGCCATGACCCACGGTAGTTTGCAGGGAAAGGAAGGAAAAGGGGGCCTCCGGCGGGAAGGGGTCATATGGACCCCTTCACCCCTCTACTTTGCTTCGGCTCTTGCGCGGCTCTCTGTCCTACACATACCATTATGGTTATCTTCGCGCCATTTACCCCGGCAGGAGGCCCCGCCCATGGAGTTTGCACCCGTCCCGTCCCGCCAGCGCACAGGCTGGACCGCCGAAAAACAGCGCCGCTTCATCGAAACCCTCGCCATCACCGGCTCGGTCGTCGACGCCAGCACTGCCGCCATGATGACCGCCCGCTCCGCCTATGTCCTGCGCACCCGGCCCGAAGCCGCCGCCTTCGCCGCCGCATGGGACATGGCCTTGCAGCAGGCCGGTGGCCGCCTCCTGTCACACGCCTTCGAACGCGCCCTCAAGGGCGGCGCCCGCCGCGTCTGGAAAGACGGCGAACTCGCGATCGAGGAACAGAACCCCTCCGATCGTCTGCTGATGTGGCTGATCGGCCGCATCGGCCCCGCCCCGTTCCGAAACGGCACCGCAGACCAGCCACTTGCCACCGCCGCCGATATCGAGGCAGCCCTTGCCCAACTGGCCGACGCACTCCCCGATCAACCCCCGCTCACCAACGCCGACCTGATCCCCACTGCCGAACCGCCAGGCTCCGTTTACGGCGATTGAACAGGCCCGCCGCCACGGCACGAATGCGAAAAGTGCGAAAAGCTGAACGCAATGGGCCACGGAAAATGCCTCCGGCGGGCAGGGAAATGATTTCCCTGCACCCTCGAAGCCAAACCGTCGCCCCGGCCTTGATCCGGGGCCGCATGCCGCAAGCGAACCGACCCCTTGCCCGCCCGCAAACCCCAAGCCAAAGTGACCAGATGACAAACCGGCTTTACTACGGCGACAACCTCGATGTGCTGAGGGATCATGTCAGGGACGAGAGCGTGGACCTCGTCTACCTCGACCCGCCCTTCAATTCGAACGCCACCTACAATGTGCTGTTCAAGTCACCCGGCGGCGGCGGCGCAGACGCCAGCATAGAGGCCTTCGACGACACCTGGCAGTGGGGACCGACGGCCAGCAGCGCGCTGCTCGATATTGCGCAGAGCGGGAACCACAAGCTGCATGTGCTGATCGACGCGATGCGCAAGGCGATCGGCGAGAATGCAATGATGGCCTACCTCAGCATGATGGCGGTTCGGTTGGTGGAGCTGCACCGGGTGCTGAAGCCGACCGGCAGCCTCTATCTGCACTGCGACCCGACCGCGAGCCACTATCTGAAGCTCGTGCTGGATGCGGTATTTGGAATTGAGAATTATCGGACCGAGATAAGCTGGCGGAGGCAGAGCGCGCACAATGATGCTGCGCAAGGACGAACACAGTATGGAAACGTTAGAGATATTATTTTCTTCTATACGAAGACTGCTGATTGGAAGTGGAACTGGCAGTATACGCCATACGATGAGAGCTACGTAGAGAAATTTGGCCGTCACATTGAAGAAGGTACTGGGAGACGATATTTTCTTGGAGATATCACAGCCCCGGGCGGCGCAAATCCTGCCAAGCGGAATCCGCACTACGAATTTTTGGGCGTTACGAGATATTGGCGCTTTTCCCGAGAAAAGATGGAAAAGCTGTACGGCGAAGGTCGAATTGTGCAATCTGCGCCTGGGCGTGTCCCGCGCCAAAAGAGGTATGTCGATGAGATGCCCGGCGTGGCATTGCAAAACGACTGGACAGATATCACGCCTCTGCATGGCGTTCACGAAGAACGCCTAGGCTACCCCACCCAGAAGCCAATCGCGCTGCTCGAACGCATCATCCGCGCCTCCTCCAACGAGGGCGATGTGGTGCTGGACCCCTTCTGCGGCTGCGGCACCGCAGTCGATGCTGCGCAGAAGCTGGGGCGGCAGTGGATCGGGATCGACATCACGCATCTTGCCATCGGCATGATCGAGAAACGCTTACGCGACGGCTATGGCGAGGCTGTGCAGTTCGAGACCATCGGGGTTCCGAAGGACTGGGCGAGTGCCAAGAAGCTGGCAGCCGACGACCCGCACCAGTTCCAGCACTGGGCCTGCTGGCAGGTGGGCGGATACCCGTGGATGGGCGGCAAGAAGGGCGGCGACAAGGGCGTCGACGGCTACTTCAACTATCTGGGGCCGAACGGGGCCATCGAAATGGGCGTGATCAGCGTGAAGGCCGGGGACAATGTGAACCCCGCCATGGTCCGCGACCTCGGCCGGGTGATGGAGCGCGACGGCCACAAGCTGGGCCTGTTCCTGTCAGCCGCGTTGCCGACCAAGGGCATGGAGGCGGAAGCCGACAGCCACGGCCTCGTCGAAACCGAATTCGGCCGCTTCCCCAAACTCCAGATCTTCACATTGGCCGAACTGTTTCAGGGCAGGCGGCCGCAATTGCCGCCGGTCCTCAGCCAGAACCGCAAGGCGGCCCGCGTCGAAACCCGGGCAACCCACAAACCCGGCGCGCAGACGGCACTCGACCTATGAAGGGACCTTCGGCTTGCGCAATGCCCACCCCGCCAGCAGCGCAAAGACGGTGTAGGCGATGAGGGCGCCTGGGGCTGTCTCGGTGATTTCGGTTGCTGGGGGCAGCAGGGTTCGGCTCAGCACCTGCACGGCCACCATGAAGCCGGTCAGGGCCCAGGCAGCGCGGGCGCGTTCGGGCACGGCTCGGGCGAACCACCAGGTGGCGGCGGCCAGCAGGCCGATCTCCAGCGGCCAGGCGATCCAGGGCTGGTACCAGAGGCCGAGGCCCAGCGGCCG
>JBGTBK010000033.1:0-9792 GCA_041749355.1 Sandaracinobacter sp.
CTGCGCCGGCCCGGACGCCGACTGCGGTTGTTGCGGCTGGAGCGGTGCGGACAGGCGAGGGCGTCCTCGCCGGGGTTGCGGTTGCAACCGGCGCGGCTGCCGAAGCCGTTTCTGCCAAGGCCGACACCATCCGGACTGCGCTGGCACCAGCCGTCAACTGACCACTCAAAATCAAGGCCCGGGGGCCGTGATTGCCATGGGGCAGTCACGGCCCCTTTTTTGTTTGGAAGGCAATACAGGGCAATGGATCTAGGCGGGCATCAGAGGTTCGGAGTCGGTTCAGCCCCCGCTGCTCGGGAGTCGGCCGCACAGCGGACCGGTACCGCGCTGCTTGCCACGGCCTGGTCTGCGCTTGCCTCCTCGCGGGTTGAGAGTGTCAGCATCCACCTTCGCTCCGGCCCGGTCATCGAGGGCGTGCTGCAGATCCGGATGGACGGAATGATTGCCGAGGCTGCCACGCGGACGGGCCATTACACCCATGCCTTTGCAGTCGAGGATGTGGTGCTGATCCGGCATGTGGCCCGTGGAGGCTCGGTCTGATCCGCGCAGCTGCGCTTTGCAGCGCGGGAATGGCTCAGGTTGGAACCGGCTCCCGGGTCTCGGCGCCCAGCATGGCAGCTGCGATCAGACGGTAGCTTTGCAGCCGGTCCTGGAGGCTGTGCAGGATGTTCACGAGCATGAGTTCGCCGGCACCGTAGAGTTTGGCCTTTCGCTGCAAGGCGGCCTTGCAGTCGGCGGCGCTGCCTGTGACCGGCCGGCGATTGGCCGGCATGGGCGCCGGGTTGCAGGCGAGCCACCCGAGTGCAGTTTCCGGATCGGGCACCGCAATCAGTTCGCCCCGCATCAAGTAGGCGAACATCATGCGCGACGGCGCGGCGAGCCGGTCTGCTGCTTCGGCAGATTCGGCGGCAACCGTCCAGCAGGCGACCATCAACTCGGGGGCAGCGGCGCGCGCCGATGGGCGGAAAGCCTCGCGGTAGATGTCGGCCAGTTCGGGCACTTCGCCGGCGATGAAGTCAGCGATGCAATAGGGAAGTCCCAGCAGACCGGCCAGCTGCGCACTGTCTGCACTGGAACCAAGGATCCAGATGTCGGGCACGTTCGCCCCGCCCGGCAGGTTCGCCGACAGGTGGCGGAAGGGGTGCTGTTCCGGAAGCGTGCCGTCGAAATAGGCCAGAAGTTCCTGAAGCTGCTGAGGGAAGTGCATTTCGGCCCTGGTCCGCCGGTCCTGCTGCAGGGCATATGCCGTGAGCTGGTCAGAGCCCGGAGCGCGGCCGAGCCCCAGGTCCACGCGGCCCGGGAACAGCCCGGCAAGCATCGAGAAGCTCTCGGCCACCTTGAACGGGGAATAATGGGGCAGCATGATCCCGCCCGTGCCGATGCGGATGCTTCGGGTTTCGCGGCCGATCGCTGCCAGCATCAGTTCGGGCGAAGCCGAGGCGAGCGCCGGGCTTGCGTGATGCTCGGCCATCCAGAACCGGTGATAGCCGAGGCTGTCGGCGAGTGCCGCAAGTTCGAGGCTGTTGCGGAGCGCCTGTCCGCCGGTTGATCCCTCGGCAACTGGAGACTGGTCGAGAACGGAAAGGCGCATCCCCTGATTATGGGGGCCTTGCTTCAGAAGGGAAGGGGGAGATCGCCGAACAAAGCGCACACCAACGGAAAGGGGCGCCCGAAGACGCCCCTTCCGCTTCGGCTCTGTTGCCGCAAGCCCGTCAGAAGTTCACGCGCGCCGTGATGCCGAAGTGGCGGTCGGCCTCGCGCGGGATGCGATAGAGGTAGGAACCGGCCGGGCCGCCGTTGGCGATGGCCGCTGCGAAGCTCTGGTCGAACAGATTGCGGGCGAACAGGGTCACCCGGTAGCGGTCGTCCTTGTCGGCGATGCCGATGCTGGCATCGACCAGCGCGTAACCGTCGATGATGCCAGCTTCACGCACGATCGGGTTGGCGTCGAACAGCGACAGCTGCTCGGACTGGTAGGAGCCCTGCAGGCCGAACAGCAGGTCGAACGCGCCACCGAGCTCAAGCCGGTAATCGGCCGCCAGCGAGCCCTTCCACTTGGGCGCATAGCCAAGCGGGGTTCCCGACGGGATGACCTGCGAGGGATTGCCGCCCGGGGGCAGGTTGAACTCGTCGACATGGGCGTCCGTGTAGGCGACGCCGCCCGACAGGCCGAAAGCCGACGACGGACGCCACACGAAGTCGAGCTCGACGCCGCGGGTGGAAACGTCGCCCGCATTGGTGAAGCGGGTCACGACCACACCCGACACGATGTCCGGGTTGTTTGCCTGGAAGTTGTAATACTTCGCATAGAAACCGGCGAGGTTCAGCACAAGCGTTCCGTCGAACAGCGTGTTCTTCAGGCCGATTTCGAAGGCATCGGCGGTTTCAGCGTCGACAACGCCCGTGCCGACCGCCTGCAGGTTGTAGAACACGTTGAAGGCAGGGCCCTTGTAGCCGCGGGCATAGGTTGCATAGGCCGTGCTGGTTTCGGCGAGGTCGAACTGGACGCCGGCGCGGCCGGACAGGTCCTCCTCGGTCGCCTTGCCGCGCCACGGCCGTGCCGCCGTTGCCAGCACCCCGTTCACGATCGGGCCGCTGGGCTGGATGCCCGGGCCCGCAAGGGCCGTTTGACGGCTGTGGAACACGTCGAGCTGGTCGATCGTGTAGCGCAGGCCGCCGATCAGGCGAATCCGGTCCGACAGGTTCCAGGTGGCCTGGCCGAACAGGGCGAAGTTGGTGAAGTCAGACCCGAAGAAGGCGGTGCCCGTCGGGAAGGTGGGGGCTGCTGCCAGCGGCGAGGTGCAGGGCGTGAGCGTCGTTGGTGCCGGAGGCGTTGCTGCGGCGCACTGGATCACGTTGCGCGTGAATGTGCGATCCGTCTTGGCCTTGGAGAAGAAGGCGCCGGCCACATAGTCGATCGTGTTGTTTCCGGTCGAGGCGATGCGCAGTTCCTGCGTGAAGGTGGTGCCGGTCTGCGGGCCAACGTCAGCGAGTTGTGGCACGCCGATGTAGGGCTGGCTGGTCCAGTCGCCGTCGCGGACCTCGTTGTTGTCGTAGCTGCGATAGGCGGTGATCGAGGTGAGCAGCTGCCCGCCCAGCTCCAGATCGGCCTGCAGCGACACGCCCCAGCTGGTTTCCTCGTTCCGGTTCACCGTGTTCTGGTTGACCCGGCGCGTCTTGTCGCCCTTGAGCTCGGGGATCGCCGGCTGGATGAAAGCAAGCGCCGTGGTGTTCACGGCTCCGGTCGCCGTCAGCGGCGGGGAGCCGACCACTTCGGCGCAGCAATCGTCGTTCGCCTTGCGCCAGTCGCCAATTAGGGTCAGCGTCAGGGTGTCGCTGGGCTTGGCCTCGACGATGCCACGCACGCCGTAACGCTCGTAGCCGTTGACGTCGCGGTCGATCGCCTCGTTGTAGATGTTGCCGTCGAACTTCGAATAGAAGCCGGTGAAGCGGGTCTTCACGATGTCGTTGATCGGGGCGTCGACGGTGCCGCGTAGGCGCCATTCATTGCCCTCGAACCACGAGGCATCGACGGTGATTCCGAATTCGTCGCCGGGACGGCGGGTCACGATGTTGACGACACCGGCCGAGGAGTTCTTGCCGAACAGCGTTCCCTGGGGCCCGCGCAGCACTTCGATCCGCTCGATATCGACCAGGTCGGAAAAGGCTTCGCCGGCGCGGCTGAACACGACGCCGTCAACCACGGTCGACACCGAGGGTTCCCCGGCGAGCGAGAAGGTGGAGGTGCCGACGCCGCGCAGGAACAGCGACTGGTTGATTGCCACGCCCGACTTGCGGAAGTTCAGCGAGGGAACAAGATACTGGGCATTCTCGAGGTTGAGGCTGCCGCGGTTTTCCAGCGCGGCGCCTGACACCACGGTGACTGCAACGGGCACATCCTGCAGACGTTCTTCCCGCTTCTGGGCAGTCACGATGATGTCCGCGACGCCAACGTCCGGCGCGTCTGACGCAACCTGCTGTGCAGCGGCCGGAGCGGCAAGCGCAAGAATGGAAACGCCGAACAGGGCAGATGTCAGGACTGCGCGCATGAAAAATTCCCCAAGGATGCGGGGGGGCTTGAGCGCCCCTCTCCGCGTAGCATCTGCCAATGGGGCAGGCTTGTCTTCCGAAGCAATGGAATTTTGCTGCGCAGCAACCGAAACTGTCCCGGCTGTAACGTGACAGCAACAGTCCTGTCAGGCTTCAGTCCAGCATTTCGGCAAGCGTGACCGCGCGCCGTTCTGCCGCCGATCGTTCGGCTGCAGCCCCCATCGCAACTGCCATCAGCCCGTCATGTGCGGTTACAAGCGGCGGGTGACCGGTGCGGATTGCCTGTGCGAACGCCTGATGCTGGTAGAAGGTGGAGCCGTGGTGCGAGCCGGCCTTCAATGCGGTTTCATCGACACCCACGGTCCGGCGATCGACCCGCTTGGGGTTCATGAAGCCAACCCGGGGCGAATGCACGATGTTGCCGGACGGGATGAACACGTCGAGCCGGGCCTCGCCGCCGACAGCCGTGATCTCTTCCTGCTCCTCGGCGCCATCTGCGAACATGCACAGGTCGAGCATGGCGCGCACGCCGTTGGCGAAGTCGACGACCGTGTAACTGTTGTCGATGATGTCGGGCACGCCCTGCTCGTAGCGCTCGCCCACATGGTTCACGTCCATCCCGCCCGAACAATAGACACGCACAGGCTCGGACTTCACGATCAGCCGCATCAGGTCGAAGAAGTGGCAGCACTTCTCGACCATGGTGCCGCCGGTGTTGGCGCTGAAGCGGTTCCAGTCCCCCACCTTTTGCAGGAAAGGGAAGCGGTGCTCGCGGATCGACAGCATCCTGAGGCGCCCGACCTTGTGTTCGTGAACCTCGCGGATGAACTCGGCAACCGGCGGCATGAACCGATACTCCATCGCGGTCCAGAACAGCTTGGGGCTGGCAGCGGCCTGCTCCACCACCCATTTCGCATCGGCAACCGTGGTCGCCAGCGGCTTTTCGCACAGGATGTGGACGCCTGCCTTGAACAGCGGCTCCAGCGTTGCGCGGTGGGTGTGGTTGGGGGAGGCGACGATGACGGCGTCGACCCCGCCGGCGTCTGCCAGCTGCTGGGCCGTTTCATGCTCGCGCACCGCTTTGCCGCCCAGCGCAGACTTCGCCCAGCCGCGCGAGGTCTCGACCGGATCGGCGATCGCAACCAGTTCCACTCCGGGGGTGACCAGCAGATTCTGGATATGCTCCACGCCCATCATGCCGGTTCCGACCAGCCCGTATCTGATAGGCGTCTCGCCGCCGGCCCCAATAACGTCTCCCATTCCGTCCCCAATTCTGCCAAGTGGCTCGCATGAGCGAGCTTCTCCTGTCTGTCGACCCCGTGCCGCTTGGCGCCACCGGGATCAGTGTTTCCTCCCTCGCATGGGGCATGTGGCGCTTCAAGGGCAGCGATGTGGCCCATGCCACTTCGCTGGTGAAAGCCGCGCTCGATGCCGGCATCACGCTGTTCGACACCGCCGACATCTATGGGCCGGACAATGGCGAGCCGTTCGGGGCTTCGGAAGCGCTGCTGGGGCAGGTGTTCGCCGCCGACTCCGGGCTGCGAGCTCAGATGGTGCTGGCCACCAAGGGCGGCATCCGCATGGGTGTGCCCTATGACAGTTCCTCGGCCTATATCGAGCAGGCCGTGGATGCCTCGCTGAAACGACTCGGCGTGGACCATGTGGACCTGTGGCAGATCCACCGGCCCGACCTGCTGGCCCACCCAGCCGAAGTGGCCGAGGCGCTGGACCGGATCGTCGCTTCAGGCCGGGCTCGGGCTGTCGGCGTCTCCAACTTCACGCCGGCGCAGGTGGCTGCCCTCAGCAGCTATCTCGAATCGCCGCTGGCCTCGATCCAGCCGGAATTCTCCGCCCTGGCATCAAAGCCGCTGTTCGACGGGACGATGGACCAGGCCATGCAGATGGGGCTCGCCGTGCTGGCCTGGTCTCCGCTGGGGCAGGGGCGACTGGGCACGGTCAGTGCCGATGCTGCACCCAATGTGCGCGCAGCATCAGCCGTTCTGGAGCGGATTGCCAAGGAACAGGGCGTGTCGGCGACGGCGGTTGCCTATGCCTTTGTCGGTGCGCACCCCGCCCGCCCGATCCCGATCGTGGGCACGCAGACCCCGGCGCGGATCCTGGAAGCGAAGGACGCGCTGAAGGTGCGCTTCAGCCGCGAACAATGGTATGAAATTCTGCAAGCCGCCATGGGCGAACGCCTTCCATAAAAATAGTTGGGGAGTAAGTTTTCGATGGGATGCGAAGTCAGCTGGTTCTCGGCGCTGTGCGACGACGACTATGAGTTTCTGGGCCAGCCCGACGATGCGCTGAAGTCCAGTTTCGATCATTGCCGCAACATCGTGATGACCGCCGAGAAGGGCGGGTTCGACAACATCCTGCTGCCATCCGGCTACCAGCTGGGAATCGACTCCACAGCCTTTGCGGCCGCAATGGCGCCGCTGACCTGCACCATCCGCATGCTGCTTGCCGTGCGAGTGGGGGAGGCCTGGCCGCCGCAACTGGCCCGCCAGCTCGCAACGCTGGACCGCATGATGCAGGGACGGCTCAACGTGAACATCATCTCGTCCGAAATGCCGGGCGAGACGATGGGCTCGGCGCCGCGCTACAACCGTACCGTCGAGCTGATGATGATCCTGAAGACCCTGGTGAACGGCCAGCCTCTGGACCATGACGGCGAGTTCTGGAAGCTGAAGCTCGATCCGCCGCGGATCACCACCGTGTCGGGCAAATGTCCGCCGCTGTACTTCGGCGGCCTGTCGCCCGACGCGCGCGAGGCTGCCGCGAAGGCGGCCGACGTTTATCTGATGTGGCCCGACACAATGCCGGCTGTGCGGGAGATCATCGCCGACATGACGAAGCGCGCCGCCGCCCACGGCCGCACGCTGAAGTTCGGCTATCGCTGCCATGTGATCGTGCGCGAAACCGAAAGCGAAGCGCGCGCCTACGCCTCGCGCCTGCTCTCCAAGCTCGACGCCGAGACGGGTGACGCCATCCGCGCCAAGTCGCTCGACAGCCAGTCGGTCGGCGTGCAGCGCCAGGCTCAGTTGCGCGAGGCCGCCGGCGAGGAGGGTTTCGTCGAGGACAATCTGTGGACGGGCATTGGCCGGGCGCGGTCAGGCTGCGGCGCCGCAATCGTCGGCACGCCGGACCAGGTGCTGGCCAAGCTGAACGCCTACCAGGCCGAAGGCATCGAGGCCTTCATCCTCTCGGGCTATCCGCACGCGGCCGAATGCGATCTCTTCGCGCGACACGTTCTTCCGAAGCTGCAGCATGGGCCGCTGATGATCTGACGTCAGCGGACGCCAAGCACCTCGCGCGCGATCACCATTGTCTTGTTGCGGTCGGCCGGGAAGCCGGCCGCCACCCACATCTGCTCAACCTCGCCCAGCCGGCGTGAGACCGCAGGCCCGGGCGGCAAGCCCATGGCGATCAAATCCTTGCCCGAGATCGGCAGACGCGGGCGCGTGTAGTGGCTGAGCGGCCCGGCCCATTGCGCGGCGCGGGAATCCTCTGTCAGCAGCAGCCGGTCGAGCGTGGCTTCAGCGCCGATCGAATAGGCCAGCGCGCGCGGGTCGGCGGGGACCGGGGTGCGGGTTGCGGCATGGACCAGCCGGCCCTTGCCCGTGTTCGACAGTTTCAGCCGCGCGGCGATTTCGGCGGATAGGCGGGCGTCGTCCGGCAGCAGTGCGGCGAGCCGTCGCAATCCGTCAGGAGCAACCCGTGCTGCACCTTCTGCTGCAATCAGCGCCTCCAGCGTGGGCAGGCGCGCCGGTTCGATTTCCGGCAGAACCGGCTTCAGGATGGCATGCGCCAGCATTGCCGTAACGGTCGAGGCGGGGGCCGACAGGGCCAGGAGCTTCAGAAGCTCGTCGCGGATGCGCTCGCGGCTCAGGGCCATCAGGTCGTTGGCACGTGCGGCACAGGCCGCGAGGCCCTCGGCGTCCAGCTCAGGGGCAAAGCGGGCCGAGAAGCGGAAGAAGCGCAGGATCCGCAGATGATCCTCGGCAATCCGCTCCTGCGGTTCGCCGATGAAACGCACGCGCCGCGCCTTCAGATCTTCGAGACCGCCGAAGAAGTCGGACACTGCGCCGCTGACGGGGTCGGCATAGAGCGCGTTGATGGTGAAGTCGCGGCGCTGGGCGTCTTCGCGCCAATCGTTCGTGAAGGCGACTTCGGCGTGGCGCCCGAAGGTGGCGACGTCGCGGCGCAGGGTGGTCACCTCGTGCGGGGCGCCGCCGGAAATGGCGGTTACCGTGCCATGGGCAAGGCCGGTCGGCACGGCGCGGATTCCGGCCCCTTCCAGCGCTTCCATCACCTGCGGCGGGGTCAGGCTGGTTGCGAGGTCGATGTCGGACACGGGAAGGTCCAGAAGCCAGTCACGCACACAGCCGCCCACCAGCCGGGTGCAGCCATCGGCGGCCCTAAGCGTGTCGAGCAGCCTGGGAAGGCCGGGGCGCGACAGCCAGAGATCGGTTTCAAGTTTGCTCACCTGAGCCGCGCCGACAGGTTCACGAGCATTCCGGCGGTTGCCCCCCAGATGGTGCGGTCCTGCCACTCGATCACATAATAGCGCCGCATGCGCCCCTGCCATTCGGCCTCGCGCAGCAGGTGGTTCGTGGGGTTCAGCGCAAAATCCAGCGGAACCTCGAACAGGTCGGCCACTTCCTGCGGGTTTGGCATCAGCGGCAGGCCCGGCTCGATGCTGCCCACAACCGGGTGCACGGCATAACCAGTGCCGGTCTGATAGGGGTCGCCCATTCCGATCACCTCGACATGGGCCGGATCGAGGCCGATCTCCTCCTGCGCCTCGCGAAGTGCTGCGGCGACCGGGCCCTCATCCTCTGCGTCTATCCGTCCTCCCGGAAAGGCGACCTGGCCGGCATGGTTGCGAAGGTTCGACGTGCGGGTGGTGAGCAGCAGGCGCGGTTCTGGCGCGCGGATGATCGGCACAAGCACGGCTGCCGGCACCAGGGTGCGGCTGGGGGCGGTGCCGAGCGCGCCGAAATCCTGATCACCCGACAGCAGCGGGGCAGCAGACGTCAGCAGGGCAGCCCGGACCCGGTCAATCAGCAAAGGCAAAGAACTGGCCCCCGCTCCATAGCCCGAGAGGCCCACCGCTGCGCTCCTGCTCGGCCAGGGCCAGATCGGCGAGCTGGTAGAAGACGGGCCGGTTCACCAGCGCCTCCAGCGGGCGGTCGTGGCGGCCGCGCACATGCAGATAGGGGCGCGGCGTGCCGTCTGCCGCGGTTTCCACGCGCAACGGATTGTCCGGTCCGGCAACGACGATGTCATCCGTCAGCAGGCGAAAGGCCAGCGTGCGGTCCGGACCTTCGCCTTCGCTGCTTGCCTCGACGGCCAGGAACGCCGCGTCTTCCACCTTGATGTCCAGCTTCTCGACAGGGGTGACCAGCACATGGCTGCCGTCGGCTTCGCGCCGAAGTATTCCGGAAAACAGCTTCACCAGTGCCGGCCGGCCGATGGGGGTTCCGCCGTGCCACCAGCTGCCATCGGCCTTGATGACCATGTCGCTGTCGCCGCAATGGGCCGGGTTCCACTGGTCGACCGGCGGCAGGCGCTTTTCGGCAACAGCCCTTGCAATATCGGCCAGCGAGGCGCGGGAGAGGTCCAGCGCTTCGGGCCTGATGGGTTCCGCCGTCGACACCATGCTTGCGGACATGGGGCCGGGCGTGAAGCCCGTCAAGCCGCTGCGCTGCTCGCGTCGGGCGCTGCCAGGGTAGCCGG
>JBGTBK010000034.1:0-3261 GCA_041749355.1 Sandaracinobacter sp.
CCGACAGCGTCAGCACCCCTCGCGAAGCGCGGGCCGCCGCCGAATTCGGCAAGGCGCTCAACCGCCCTGATCTCGGCGTCTGGACCTGGAAGGCCAGCCGCCCGCGCGGCGACCTCTCCACCTTCGATCTCGCCTTCCCGCGCCTCCCGGCCTCCGCCCCGGTCCCCCCGCAGGACTGGATCATCAGCCACGCCATCGCCCGGCAGGAGTCGAGCTTCGACCGCACCGCTCTCTCGTCAGCGGGCGCGCGCGGCCTGATGCAGCTGATGCCGGCAACCGCCCAGGACGTCTCGAACAAGCTCGGCCTGCCCTACAGCCGCGACCGCCTGTTCGACGATCCCGGCTACAACGTCTCGCTCGGCAGCTATTACATCCGGCTTCGGCGCGACAATTTCTCCAACGCCATGATGGCCATCGCCGCCTACAATGCCGGCGCCGGGAACGTCCGCAAATGGCTCGCCCTCAACGGAGACCCGCGCGGTGCCCTCACCCACGATTACATCGACTGGGTGGAGCTGATCCCGATCAGCGAAACCCGCACCTACGTCCAGCGCGTCACCGAAAACGCAGTCGTCTATTCGATGCTCGAACCCACAAGGCCCGGCGCCCAACCCCGCGCCTCGCAATGGCTCAAGAACCCCTGAGGCAATTGCCGCCCAATGAACTATTCGTCGTCCCGGACTTGATCCGGGACCTCGTGCCGAAAAAGCCCCCAAAGGTCCCGCAAGCGCCAGCCAATGTCCGATCCCATAACCCCAGCCGGCATGAGCGCCCTGAAAGCCCGCTACGACCATCTGTTCCGCACCGAGCGCCCGAAAATGGTCGAAACCGTCAGCTGGGCCGCCGGCAACGGTGACCGCTCCGAAAACGGCGACTATATCTACGGCCGCAAGCGCCTGCGCGAGATCGACCGCGAACTCGCCCATTTGTCAAAGCGCATGGCCGACCTCCAGGTCGTCGACCCGGCCCGCCAGCCAGACAAGTCCCGCATCTTCTTCGGCGCCACCGTGACCGTCGCAGACGAAGACGACCGCGAACAGACCCTCACCCTCGTCGGCTGCGACGAAGCGGACGCCAGTCTGCAGCGCATAGCCTGGAACAGCCCGGTCGCCATCGCCCTTCGCGGCGCCGGCATCGGCGACACAAGAACCGTCCGCCTGCCCCAGGGCGAACGGCTGCTCGAAGTGCTGGCTATCAGCTACCCCGGTCGGGACAGCATCGCCCCGGACCAGTAGCTGGCGTCCTCCGGCCCAGCCGCGTTTCCCGATCCGCGTGGAACATCTCCTACACGGATTCAAGCCATGCTGTTGAAATCATGAGATATAGGATTGTTCCACGTGGAACAACCAATGTGGTTATTGCGGCTTCAGCGTCACGCCAAGCTCTTTCTCGGCCAGCTTCCGCAATTCCGGATCGAGCGGCGGGTCGGTCAGGTCCACCCCGTCTGCCAGGCAGTCCGCGATGATGCGAAGCCCCTCCAGCCGCGCCTGCTTCTTGTGGTTGGCGCCGATGATGTGCCAGCGCGCGGCTTGCGTGTCCGTGCGCTCGAACATCTCCTCATAGGCCTCCACATAGGCGCTGCGCTTGGCCCGGTTGCGGAAATCGTCCGGCCCGACCTTCCACCGCTTCCAGGGCTGCTCCAGCCGGTCCACCAGCCTTTTGTCCTGCTCGTCCTGGCTCACATGCAGGAACAGCTTCACGATCCGGCAGCCATCGGTCACCAGCGCATGTTCCAGCGCATTGATCTCGCCATAGGCCCGTCCCCACACCTCGGGCGCTGCATAGCCCTCCACCCGCTCCACCAGCACCCGGCCGTACCAGCTGCGATCGAAGATGGTCCAGTCGCCGGCCTCGGGCAGTTTCGCCCAGAAACGCGCCAGATAGTGCTGCCGAAGCTCCTGCTCGGTCGGCGCCGAAATCGGCACCACCTCGAAGAAGCGCGGGTCCAGCTCGGCCGTCAACCGCTTGATCAGCCCGCCCTTGCCGGCCGCATCCCAGCCTTCCAGCAGGATGATCGCAGCCCGGCCCTGGCGATGGTAGGCAGTCGCAATCTCGAACAGCCGAAGCTGCAGCGCCTTTTCCAGCTCGTCATGGTTGTCCGGCGCGCGGGCGTGCTCGACCTTGCCCAGCCGACCGGCCGCGGCGCTCAAGCCGCCGCCTTCTTCGCCTGCTTTTCCTTGCGCTCTTTTTCCAGCTTCTTCAGCACCATGCCGCGCTTCAGCCGGCTCAGATGGTCGATGAACAGCACCCCGTTCAGATGGTCCATCTCATGCTGCAGGCAAGTCGCAAGCAGCCCGTCCAGCACCTCGTCATGCGCCGCGCCGTCCGCGTCCAGCCATTTCACCCGAACCGTCGCCGGCCGCTCCACATCGGCATATTGATCGGGCACCGAAAGGCAGCCCTCGTTATAGACCGACCAGTCCTCGCTCGGGTCCAGGATTTCCGGATTGATGAACACCCGCGGGTTGCGCGTGCCATTGCCGTCCTCATCCTCCGGCCCATCGCTCAAATCCATCACCAGCAGCCGGATCGGCACATCCACCTGGGCTGCCGCAAGCCCGATGCCCGGCGCATGGTACATGGTCTCGAACATGTCGGCGATCAGCGTGCGGATCTCGTCCGTCACGGCCTCCACTGGGGTGGAAATCCGCCGCAACCGCGGGTCGGGCACTTCGAGAATGGGAAGGATCGCCATTCGCCCTAGCTAGGAAAGCCGACCGCAAGGGTCAAGGTTCCGCACCTACACAGGCCTTCTGAGCCGCAAAGCCTGTGCCAGCGTGCCCTCGTCGAGATAGTCGAGCTCGCCGCCAACCGGCACGCCGTGCGCCAGTTGCGTCACCCGCGCGCCCGTCCCCTCCAGCGCCTCGGCCACGAAATGCGCGGTGGTCTGGCCTTCCAGAGTCGCGTTCATCGCAAGCACCACCTCGGTCACGCCGTCCGCCACCCGTGCCTTCAGGGCAGCAACGCTCAGATCGTCCGGCCCCACCCCATCCAGGGCCGAAAGCGCACCGCCAAGCACATGATAACGCCCGGCAAACAGCCGCCCCCGCTCCAGCGCCCACAGGTCGGCCACGTCCGCCACAACGCACAGAAGCGCCGGATCACGCTTCGGATCGGTGCAGATGCGGCACGGGCTCTGCGTGTCGAGGTTGCCGCAGATCGCACAGTCCGAGAGCGCGGCGTCCACCCTGGCAAGCGCGCCCAGCAGCGGCTGCATCAGCGTCTCGCGGTGCTTCATCAGGTGCAGCACCACCCGCCGGG
>JBGTBK010000035.1:0-5219 GCA_041749355.1 Sandaracinobacter sp.
GCGCGCCGCGCGGTGACCGGGTCGGCCGGCTGGTGCAGGCCCTGCCAGCGGCCGCCGAACCATTCGGCCTTGTTCGGGCGGAAGCCGGACGCGGCTTCGAAATCGGCTTCCAGCCGGTCGATGAAGCCGGTCTCCATCGCCGTCACGGCGTCGGCGGTCAGCAGCCCTTCGGCCACCAGCCGCTCGCCATAGAGGGTGGCAACCGAGCGGTGGTCGCGAATCTTCGCGTACATCAGCGGCTGGGTGAAGGCCGGCTCGTCGCTCTCGTTGTGGCCGAAGCGGCGGTAGCACCACATGTCGATCACGACGTCGCGGTTGAATTTCTGGCGGAACTCGGTCGCGACCTTGGTTGCGAAAGTGACGGCCTCGGGGTCGTCGCCGTTCACGTGGAAGATCGGCGCCTGCACGAGCTTGGCGACATCCGACGGATAGGGGCTGGACCGGGCAAAGGCCGGGCTGGTGGTGAAGCCGACCTGGTTGTTGACGACGAAGTGGATGGTGCCGCCGGTGGAATAGCCGGGCACGCCGGAGAAACCGAAGCATTCGGCGACGATGCCCTGGCCGGCAAAGGCGGCGTCGCCGTGCAGCAGCACGGGGAGCACCTCGTCCTGCAGCTCGTCTTCGCGGCTCAGCGTGCGGTCGATCCCGCGGAGGCGCTGGGTTGCGCGCACCTTGCCGAGCACGACGGGGTTTACGGCCTCAAGGTGGGAGGGGTTGGGCGTGAGCGACAGGTGCACCTTGTTGCCGTCGAATTCGCGGTCCGTGCTGGCGCCAAGATGGTATTTGACGTCGCCCGAGCCGCCGACATCGTCGGGGTTGGAGGAGCCTCCGGAGAATTCGTGGAAAATCGCCTGGAACGGCTTCTGCATCACGTTGGCGAGCACGTTGAGACGTCCGCGGTGGGGCATCCCGACCACGATTTCCTTCACGCCAAGTGCGCCGCCCACCTTGATGATGGATTCGAGCGCCGGAACCGCTCCTTCGGCGCCTTCGAGGCCGAAGCGCTTGGTGCCGACGAACTTGCGGGCGAGGAAGCGCTCGAAATGCTCGGCTTCGATCAGCTTGTTCAGGATCGCCTTCTTGCCCTCGGGCGAGAAGTGGATTTCCTTGGTCGCCCCCTCGATCTTTTCCTGGAGGAAGCGGCGCTCCTCCACATCGTTGATGTGCATATATTCGAGGCCGACGTGGCCGCAGTAGTTGCGGCGCAGGATCTGCACGAGCTCGGCAACCGTGACGGTCTCGATTCCGGCGAAGATCCCGCCGATGTAGAGGGTGCGGTTCGGGTCGGTGAGGCCGTGATATTCGGGCGTGAGGTCGGCCGGGAGCGGGCGATCGGCAAGGCCGAGCGGATCGAGCACGGCTGCGAGGTGGCCGCGCACCCGGTAGGTGCGGATCAGCATGGTCGCGCGGACGGTGTCTTCGGCGGCTTGCCTCGCGTCTTCCGAGGAAGCGGCCGGCGCGGGCTTTCCGCTTGCCTTTGCGATTGCTGCGGCGGCCTTTCCGGCAAGGCCGGCGTCGAGTGCTAGGGTCAGCTCGTCATCGGGAACGAGAGGCCAGTTCGGCCGCGCCCAGCTCGGGCGTGGCAGGGTGTCGGGGAGTCCCTGCTCGTCTTGCATCTGCTTGTTCACCTATCACCAAGTCGTGCGGAGATAGCGGTTGAGTGAAACATCCTCAACCGCTTGCACACATCGTATGGCAGCCATGCGTCTGTTGACGCCCGGACATGCGAAAAATTCAGGCCGACAGCAGAGCCTTCAGCGTGCGGCCGAGTTCCGACGGGCTGGGGCTGACCTTGATCCCGGCCGACTCCATGGCTGCAATCTTGTCCTCGGCCTTGCCCTGGCCTCCGCTCACGATGGCGCCGGCGTGGCCCATGCGGCGGCCCGGAGGGGCAGTCGTGCCGGCGATGAAGCCGACCATGGGCTTCTTGCGGCCGGCCTTGGCCTCGTCGCGGATGAACTGGGCGGCTTCTTCCTCGGCCGAACCGCCGATTTCGCCGATCATGATGATCGACCTGGTGGCCTCATCGGCCATGAACTTCTCGAGCACGTCGATGAAGTTGGTGCCGTTGACGGGATCGCCGCCGATGCCGACCGCGGTCGTCTGGCCCAAGCCCTCATTCGTGGTCTGGAACACGGCTTCATAGGTCAGCGTGCCGGAGCGCGAGACGACGCCGACCGAGCCCTTGGAGAAGATGCCGCCGGGCATGATGCCGATCTTGCACTCGCCGGGCGTGAGGACGCCGGGGCAGTTCGGGCCGATGAGGCGCGACTTGGAGCCCTGCAGCGCGCGCTTCACGGGCACCATGTCGAGGACTGGGATGCCTTCGGTGATGCAGACGATCAGCGGGATTTCGGCCGCGATCGCCTCCAGGATGGCGTCTGCCGCGCCGAACGGCGGGACGTAGACGACGCTGGCGTCGGCGCCGGTGGCTTCCTTTGCCTCCATCACCGTGTCGAACACGGGGAGGCCGAGGTGGGTGGAGCCGCCCTTCCCCGGTGCGGTGCCGCCGACCATCTTGGTGCCATAGGCGATGGCCGCTTCGGAGTGGAAGGTGCCCTGCTTGCCGGTGAAGCCCTGGCAGATGACCTTGGTGTTTGCGTTGACAAGAATGGACATCAGGCGGCCTTCTTCACTTCGGCGACGATCTTGCGGGCGGCGTCGCCCAGATCATCCGCGCTGACGATGGGGAGGCCGGACTTGGCGAGGATTTCCTTGCCCAGATCGACATTGGTGCCTTCGAGGCGAACGACGAGGGGGACCGAGAGGTTCACCTCCTTCGCAGCCGCAATGATGCCTTCCGCGATGATGTCGCAGCGCATGATGCCGCCGAAGATGTTGACGAGGATGCCTTCGACTGCCGGGTCGGCCAGGATCAGCTTGAAGGCGTTGGTGACCTTCTCCTTGTCTGCCCCGCCGCCGACATCGAGGAAGTTGGCGGGCTCGGCGCCGTTCAGCTTGATGATGTCCATCGTCGCCATGGCAAGGCCGGCGCCGTTGACCAGGCAGCCGATGTTGCCGTCCAGCTTGATGAAGGCGAGGTCGTATTTCGACGCCTCGACTTCGGCCGGGTCTTCCTCGGTCAGGTCGCGCAATTCGACGAGGTCCGGGTGGCGGGCGAGTGCGTTCGAGTCGAAGCCGACCTTGGCGTCGAGGACCATCAGCTTGCCATCGTCGGTGACGGCGAGTGGGTTGATCTCGATCTGGGAGGCGTCGGTGCCGATGAAGGCGGCGTAGAGTTTTGCGGAGGTGTCCCCAGCCTGCTTGGCAAGGTCGCCGGTGAGGCCAAGCGCGGCTGCGACCGTGCGGCCATGGTGGGCGCGGAAGCCGGTTGCGGGATCGATGGTGAAGGTCTTGATCTTCTCGGGCGTGTCGTGGGCGACTGCCTCGATGTCCATGCCGCCTTCGGTCGACGCCACGCAGGCGACGCGGCCGGATGCGCGGTCGACCAGGAACGCCAGGTAGAATTCCTTGGCGATGTCGACGCCGTCGGTGACGTAGAGGCGGTTCACCTGCTTGCCGTGCGCGCCGGTCTGGATGGTGACCAGCGTGTTGCCGAGCATGTCGGTGGCGGCAGCGCGCACATCGTCTGCCGAGCGGGCGAGGCGGACGCCGCCCTTGGCTTCGGGGGGAAGCTCCTTGAACTTGCCCTTGCCGCGCCCGCCGGCGTGGATCTGCGCCTTCACGACGTAGAGCGGTCCGGGCAGCTGGGTGGTTGCGGCAACGGCTTCGTCAACCGTGAAGGCGGCGACGCCCTTCGGAATCGGCACGCCCCATTTGGCGAGAAGTTCCTTGGCCTGATATTCGTGGATGTTCATCTGTTGCCCCCTCAGGCCAGCGTCGGATCGATGGCCTTGCAGGCCGTGAGCAGTTCCTTGACCGCGTCGACAGAGACCGTGAAGTTGGCCTTGGCCTCGTCCGTCAGGGCGATTTCGACGATCTTCTCGACGCCACCGGCACCGATCACGCAGGGGACGCCGACGTAAAGATTGTCGACGCCGTATTGGCCGGTCAGGTTCACGGCGCAGGGAATGACCCGCTTGTAGTCCTTGAGGTACGCCTCGGCCATTTCGATGCCGCTGGTGGCGGGCGCATAATAGGCGCTGCCGGTTTTCAGCAGGCCGACGATCTCGCCGCCGCCCGAGCGGGTGCGCTGGACGATGGCGTCGATACGCTCCTTGGTGGACCAGCCCATCTTGATGAGGTCGGGGATGGGGATGCCGGCAACAGTCGAGTATTCGACGACGGGCACCATGGTGTCGCCATGGCCGCCGAGCACGAAGGCAGTAACGTCCTTCACGCTGACCTTGAACTCGTCGGCGAGGAAGTGGCGGAAGCGGGCGCTGTCGAGCACGCCGGCCATGCCGACCACCATGTGATGGGGGAGCCCGGAGAATTCGCGGAGCGCCCAGACCATCGCGTCCAAGGGGTTGGTCACGCAAATGACGAAGGCGTTTGGAGCATGGGCCTTCAGCCCCTCCCCTACCGCCTTCATGACTTTGAGGTTGATGCCGAGCAGGTCATCGCGGCTCATGCCGGGCTTGCGCGGCACGCCGGCGGTGACGATTGCGACATCACAGCCTGCGATCTCCTCGTAGCTGTTCGCACCGCGGAGCTTGATGTCGAACCCCTCGACGGGGGCGGACTGGGCGATATCGAGTGCTTTCCCCTGCGGCGTCCCCTCGGCGATATCGAACAGGATGACGTCGCCCAGTTCCTTCAGGCCGATCAAGTGGGCGAGCGTGCCGCCGATCATGCCGGCGCCGATGAGCGCGATGGTGGGACGGGCCATGGGTAGTCCTTTCGGTTGATCCTGGGGGAAAAGCGGTTGCGACGCGCTTAGACGCAAGCCTGGCCGCGCGGCAACGTCAATGGCCGGGCGCGGCGCTCTCGAAGGTGGGCGGGCGGCTGAGGGTGAGGGGGACGAAGGCGATCACCAGCAGGCCGATCGCGAGCACGTGGAAGACATCGACGAAGCTCAGCACATAGGCCTGCCGCTGCACCTCGAGCGCCATCATCCGCAAAGGGCCGGCTTCCGAGTCCAGTCCACGCGCCTGCATCAGCGCTTCGAGTTCGGTGAGGCGGGCGATCACTTCCGCCCGGGATTCGCCGAGCCCATCGACAAGGCGGGCCCAGTGGAGATGGGTGCGCTCGATCAGCAGCGTGTTGATGACCGCGAGCCCCAGCGCGGCGATCATGGCCGCGCCGATATCGGATAC
>JBGTBK010000036.1:0-3818 GCA_041749355.1 Sandaracinobacter sp.
GGTCGCCTCGCGCAGCAGCATGCCCAGCCGCTGGTACAGCAGCACCACCAGCTGGTGCGGCGAGGCGGAAGCAACCCGCGCCTCAAGGCTGACACGGCCATAGCCGGCAAGCGCCGCCCGTGCGACCCCGGGCGATTGGACAGGTCGGGAAAGGGTCTCCAGCATCGTCGGTCCTCTTGCTCTGGGGAAGGGTTACTCGGGGCGCCGGGCCCACAGGTCGATCTGCTGCTGCAGATAGGTCCGCAGCTGGCGGGACTGTCCGACGGCCAGGTCCAGCTGGGTGAACTGCCTTGTGTAGGATTGGCGAACCCGCTCGATCCGCGCGTCCAGCGCCGCGCGGTCGGCGGCGATCGCGCGCGCCTCCCGTTGCAGCGCCGAGGGTTGCCCGGCACTGCCATCGGCCGCTGTCCGGAACAGATCGGCCATCTGCCGCAGCGGCCCTGCCGCTTGTGTCGCCGTGGCCCTGGCATTCAGCGCCGTCAGAATGGCTTCGATTGCAGCGGGCTGCTCGCTCGTTGCCTTCGCCAGCCTTGTCTCGTCCACCGTGAACGCCCCTGTCCGGTCCACGCTCAACCCCAGCTCCGAAAGCCGCGTCGGCTGGGAGCCATTCGCCGGCACCAGCTCAACAGAAGTCAGGCTCCCCAGCTGCTGCAGCACCCGCCGGGTCGAACTGTCCGCAACAAGCGCACCAACCGTCGCGCCGTTGCCCGGCGCAGCCGACAGGTCCCGGCCAAAGGCACGCAGCTCGTTCAATGTCTGGGCGAGGTCCCGGATCGCTTGGCCCAGCTCGGCCGAATCGCGCCGCGCCTCGATTGTCACCGGTGCCCCCGGCGCTGCCTTGGTAAAGGTCAGTGTCGCCCCGGGCACCAGGTCGGTCACCCGGTTGCTCGCCCGCCGCAACTCCAGCCCGTCCACCGCGATCCGCGCATCGGCCGCTGCCTGGGTCCGCTCCAGCCCGCCCGTTGTTCCCACATCGAAGGCAAAGCGCTCCAGCAGCGGGTCGCCCACGCTCGTTACCACGAAACCCGCAGCATCCCCGCTTGCGCCGCGGATCTGCAACCGGGATCCCGTGGCGTCCGTCAGGATCCGCGCCTCCAGTGCCACACCGCCCTGGGCTGCCGCATCGTTGATCGCATCCCTCAGCCCGGTCAGGCTGTCCCGGTCGGGCCCCACGGTGACCACAAGATCCGAAGCCGTCCCCGGCGCAAAGCCAGTCGCCTCCGCACTCCCGGCAACGCTGCCGAAGCGAAACGTCAACGTGCCTTGGCCCACAGGCGCCGCCGCATCGGCAATCGCTGCCGATGAAACCGTCTGCCCCTGCGCAAGCGCCCGCACCTCGATCTGCTGTCTTTGCACCGTCGCACCGGGCGTCACGCCCAGCCCAAGCACCGAGGGATCGGAAACGGCCGGAATGCCCGAAAGCGACCCAGAGCGGATTCGCAGATCCAGCGCCGAAACCACCCCGTCCAGCCCGCCACGGAACTGCGCCATGGCCGAAATCCGCGCCTCCACCCGCGCCTGGCGCTCGTCCAGCAACGCCTGCCGCGGCTCGCGCTCGGCCGCAACCAGGCTGTCGGTCAGGGCCCGCACGTCGATGCCGGACCCGGCATTCAGGCTGTTAACGATATTGTCCATGCCCCTAGACACGGCCGCAGCAAGCAACCCTTTAAGCCCCCGCCCCACAAGGCACCGCAGCAACCCGCTCTTGCCGCCGAAGTTAGGGGCTGCTAGCTGCCCATATCAGGGCATGTTGGCCGACGAAGCCGGGGCGGGACCGCTGGACCGCAGACCGTCATCTGGCTTCCGGTTCGATGCCCCGCCTGGCAAGCCGCCGCATCACGGCGCGCGCGCTGCCACGGCCAGACTGTCGGGGTGGAATGAACGCGATCCGGAATGCACAAGCAACAGCCAGCACGGGGGCCCCACGGGCGTCCGGCAGGGTGTCGCGTCTGCACACCGAATCGCAGTCCACAGCAGGGAATTCCGCCCAGCACCCCGTCCCCTCAACCAGCCCAACCACCCGGTCCGGCGTGCCGCTGCCCCAGGCAGCCATCGCCCCGCATTCCGGCGCCAAGTGCGCCAATCGTCAATGGCGCGCCAACCGCGCCAAACATCGGCGCGCGCCGCGCGCAGGGAGACTTTTCAATGACAACACGTATGCTGATCGATGGGCGCCACCCGGAAGAAACCCGGGTCGCCGTCGTCAAGGGTAACCGAATCGAGGAGTTCGATTTCGAGGCCGCCGCCCGCAAGCAGATCAAGGGCAACATCTACCTCGCCAAGGTCACCCGCGTGGAGCCCTCGCTCCAGGCCGCCTTCATCGATTACGGCGGGAACCGCCACGGCTTCCTCGCCTTCTCGGAAATCCACCCGGACTATTACCAGATCCCCAAGGAAGACCGCGACGCCCTGCTGCGCGAAGAGCAGCGCCTCGCCGAAGAAGGCCAGGCTGCAGACGACCATGGCGACGACCATGAGGACGACGACGACCGCGACCCGGCCGCTGACGGCGACGAAGGCGAGCCAAAGGCCCGCCCCGAAGAACATGGCAACACCGAGGAAGCGGGCGCCGAGGCGCTCCGCCGCCGCCGCATGGCACTGCGCCGCCGCTACAAGATCCAGGAAGTCATCCGCCGCCGCCAGGTGATGCTGGTGCAGGTCGTCAAGGAAGAGCGCGGCAACAAGGGTGCAGCGCTCACCACCTACATCTCGCTCGCCGGCCGCTACTCGGTCCTGATGCCCAACACCGCGCAGGGCGGCGGCATCAGCCGCAAGATCGCCAACGCGGCCGACCGCAAGCGCCTGAAGTCGATCATGACAGACCTCGCGCTCCCCTCCACCATGGGCGCAATCGTCCGCACCGCAGGGCTCGAGCGCACCAAGACCGAGATCAAGCGCGACTTCGATTACCTCACCCGCCTGTGGGACGAGATCCGCGACAAGACCCTCACCTCCTCCGCGCCCGCCCTGATCTACGAGGATTCAGACCTCATCAAGCGCGCCATCCGCGACATCTACAGCCGCGAGATCGACGAGGTGCTGGTCGACGGCCCCGAAAGCTTCACCCACGCCAAGAACTTCATGAAGCTGCTGATGCCGAGCCACGCCCGCAAGGTGCAGCCCTACATCGACCCTGTGCCGCTGTTCCACCGCGCCGGCGTCGAAACCCAGCTGGCAGCGCTCCTGAACCCGGTCGTGAACCTGCGCTCGGGCGGCTACATCGTCATCAACCCGACCGAAGCGCTCGTCGCCATCGACGTGAACTCGGGCCGGTCGACGCGCGAATACAATATCGAGGAAACCGCCCTCAAGACCAACATCGAAGCCGCCGAGGAAGTCGCCCGCCAGCTCCGCCTGCGCGATCTCGCCGGCCTCGTCGTCGTCGACTTCATCGACATGGAATCCAACGGCAACAACCGCAAGGTCGAGCGCGCGCTGAAGGACGCCCTGAAGCACGACCGCGCCCGAATCCAGGTCGGCCGCATCTCCTCCTTCGGCCTCCTCGAAATGAGCCGCCAGCGCCTGCGCACCGGCGTGCTCGAAGCCTCCACCCAGGTCTGCCCCATGTGCGAAGGCTCCGGCCTCATCCGCACCGACGGCTCGGCCGCGCTCGCCGCGCTCCGCCTGCTCGAGGAAGAAGCCGTCAAGGGCCGCGCCTCGGTCTTCCGCCTGCGCGCCGACCGCTCGGTCGCCGTCTACATGCTCAACCGCAAGCGCAACGAACTCGCCGAGCTCGAAGCCCGCTACGCCGTCGCACTCGAAGTGGTGCCCGACGACAGCCTGATCGGTGGCCGAATCGCGATCGACGCCAGCGGCCC
>JBGTBK010000037.1:0-9199 GCA_041749355.1 Sandaracinobacter sp.
CAGCTTCACCGGGGCAACGGCGCAGGTTTCGGCCGTGTTGGCGGCGGCGGGGACAGCAGCGAAGCCGATGGTGGCAGCGGCGGCAGCGGCGATGGTCAGCATGATGGCACGCATGGCAATGTCCTTTCCGGTGTGGCGGCAACCCGAACCTTGCTGGCTCTTGCTGCCGGTGCCGCCCGTTCGCTGGTCCCGGCCTGTCCGGGGGTCGATCCGAGTGGCACTCAATTCGATGAAGTGGGAATTAAAGTTCCACTCAGTTCCCGTCAATCGGAAAATTGAGTGGCGCGCAAATTCTTGCAACAATTGATGCTGCAACGCAACATCTGGCAGGCCAAAAGTGATAATAAATACAATTATTCCAGTTAGATGATAAAGTCCCTATCATTTCTGCTATGCAGCACGGTGGGCCGCCCCATGCGGCTGGCGCATGGCTCGATGTCGCGCGTTTTCAGGTTTCGGCGCTGAAATGTGAGCGCGACTCGAAAAAACTCGAGTCGGACTCGAATTCAGGCAGGGCGATCGATACGCACGATCGAGGTCTCAATCAGGGACGAACCCTGCGCCGACCAATGCGGGCGCAAATCGGGGCGGACGCCTCTTTCAGCTTCCGCCAGAGGTCAGGCTTCGCCTTCCGTCTCGACCATTGCGGCTGCCAGTGCGTCGCGCGGGCCCTTGCCGCCCCACAGGACGAACTGGAACACGGGGTAGTAGCGCTCGCACTCGTCGATGGCGGCGTCGACCAGGGCGTGGGCCTGGGGCATGCTCAGCGCTGCATCATCGGGCCCGTCGAGGAGCACGGCATGGCGGAACAGGATCGCGCCGTCGGCCGACCAGAGCTCGAAATGGCCGATCCACAGCTGCTCGTTCACGAGCGCCAGGGTCTCGAACAGGTTGGCGCGGGTCTCGGCCTCGCCGCGGGTGGCGCCGGCGTTGATCCCAGTGAGCGCGATGAACTGCAGCACCCGGTCTTCCTCGCGCCACAGGGCGCGAAGCTCATAGTCGGACCAGCTGCCCTTCACTGTGGTGACGATTTCCTCGTCGCCGTCGCGTTCGAAGGCCCAGTTGTGGCTCGCGAAATAATGCTCGAGCGTGTCGATGGGGGCCAGCGGCTCCGCGCCAATGTCGAATTGCAGGCTGGGCATCGAATCGTCCTCAATCATCTGTGGCTCCTGCAGCCCGAAGATTACGGGCGCTTTGCCCTTCCGGTTCCGCCGCCCTGCAGGTCCGACACATATCGTCTTGGTCAGCGCCTGATCCTGGTGAACATCTAGTCATGGTGGCGTGACCTGCCCTGGACCGCCACATATTGCGTTTTGCTCGCCATGCTTGGCAAGTCGCTTGTGACATGCCGCCGATTTGGCTGTGGATATGTGGACCCTGCCTCCTAGCTGATGTCGATCTTCTTCGCCTTTGCCTTTGATGGCGCTTCGCTGGGCCCGGGCGAAGCGGAGCCGGCCATCATGGCCTTCAGGGCTTCCAGCTCTGCCTTTGTCTCGGCGGCCATTGCCTTCACGGCCTCGAACTCCTCGCGGCTCACGAAGTCCACGCCGCCCATTGCCTCGCGCAGCTTTTCCTTCATCCGGGTCTCGGCCTCGCGGCCGGCGCCGGCCATCGTGCCGGCAATCGACGACATCAGCCGGGAAAGGTCTTCGAACATCTGGTTCTGGTTCTGCACTGTCACGCTCTCCCATGGGCTGGGCCGCTGCACCCTCCATAGGCGAAATTGCGGCGGCTGCGAAGCGCTGTGCAGATAGTGGCTCTGCACGGCCATTGCCAGTGCCACGCCTTCGGGTGGGGCCGGACGGGCCCTATTCGGCGGGTTGCGGCTGCGTGCCCCTTGCCTCGACCTCTTCCAGTTCCTCCTCCAGCTTGCGCGCGATCGTCTCGGGCGATTGGGTGCGGCGGGCAAAGGCCGCGTAGAAGACCGGAATGACGAAGAGCGTCAGGATGGTCGCAAGGCTGACCCCCCAGACGATCACGACGCCGATGGCCTGGCGCGAACCGGCACCGGCACCGCTTGCGATCATCAGCGGGACTGCGCCGGCAACCGTTGCGATCGAGGTCATGAGCACCGGGCGAAGCCGGCGTTCCGAGGCTTCCATGATGGCATCCCGGAAGGCCGTGCCCTCGTCGCGCAGCTGGTTGGCGAACTCGACGATCAGGATGCCGTTCTTGGCGGCGAGGCCCACCAGCATGACGATCCCCACCTGCGAATAGAGGTTGATGGTGCCGCCCATCATCCACAGGCCAAGCAGGCCGCCGCCGATGGCGAGCGGGACGGTGAGGATGATCACGGCCGGGTGGATGAAGCTTTCGAACTGGGCGGCGAGGATCAGGAAGATCAGCACCACGGTCAGCGCCAGCACGAACCAGAGCGAGGAGCCGGTTTCGCGCAGCTGCTGGCTTTCGCCGCGATAGCCGATGGCTGTCACCTGCGGCTGTTCGAGCGCGACCCCTTCCAGGAAGTCCAGCGCTTCGCCGAGCGTGGTGCCCGGCGCAAGGCTGCCCTGCAGGGTGATCGCCCGCTGCTTGTTGAACCGGCCGAGTTCGCCGGCCTGTGCGGCCTCGCGCAGGGTTACGAGGTTGGACAGCGGCACGAGCTGCTGGGTGGTCTGCGAGCGGACGTAGATGTTCTCGAGATTCTGCGGCGTTGCCCGGTCGGCGTCCTCGGCCTGCAGGATGACCTGATATTCCTCGCCCCGGTCGATGAAGGTGGTGACCCGGCGGCTTCCCATCATGGTCTCGAGCGTTGCGCCGATGTCGGCGATCTGCACGCCGAGGTCTCCGGCCCGCGTGGTGTCGATGTCCACGATCAGCTGGGGGAGGGTTTCCTTGTAGTCGCTGTCGAGATCGATGATGCCGGGATTGCTTTCGGCGGCCTTGAAGATTTCGTCGCGCGCCTTTGCCAGCTCCTCGAAGCTGTTGCCGGCAATCACCAGCTGCAGGGGGCGACCGCGGCCGCGGCTGAGGCTGTTGCCCGTCGACGTGTTGCCGCGGATCCGCGGGTCCTGGCCGATGATCTTCTGGAACTCGGCCATCACGTCGCGGGTGGTGGCCTCGCGCTCTTCCCAGGGGACCAGGAAGATGGTCATGCCGCCATTGGAAAAGACCTCGGATGGGCCGAAGCTGCCCGGTGCCCTGACAAGCATCCGGCGCACCGGCTGGCCTTCGCCCCCGACCATCGGCAGCAATTTGGCCTGCAGGTCCTGCATGTAGGTGACCATTCGGTCGAAGCCGGTGCCTTCGCTGGCCTGGATCGAGACCTGGAAGTAGCCGGTGTCTTCCTCTGGCGCGAGTTCCGAGGCGAGCGTGGAGCCGAGTGCGATGCAGATGGCAACGAAGGCGACGGCGACGGCTGCGACCATCCAGGTGCGCTCCAGCAGTCTGTCGAGCGTGCGGACATAGCGCCGCTGCAGGCGGGCGAACTGGCGGTCGAACCACTGGGTGAAGCGGTTGTGGCCGGTTTCGCGGCGCAGCAGCTTGGAGCAGAGCATCGGGGTGAGCGACAGGGCGACGAAACCCGAAAAGGCGATTGCGCCGATCATGGCGCCGGCAAGCTCGCGGAAGAGCAGGCCGGTGTTGCCGGCAATGAAGTAGAGCGGGACGAACACCGAGCACACGACGATGGTGGTCGCGACGACTGCGAAGCCGACCTGGCGGGCGCCGTTGAAGGCGGCGGCAAGCGGCGGTTCGCCCTGCTCGATGCGGTAGTAGATGTTCTCGAGCACGACGATCGCGTCGTCGACCACGATTCCGATGGCCAGCACGAAGGCAAGGAGGGTGAGGAGGTTCAGCGAATAGCCGAGCACATAGAGCACGGCGAAGGTGGCCACGAGGCAGATGGGAACGGTGATCGCCGGAATGAGGGTTGCCCGGAGCGAGCCGAGGAAGATGAAGATGACGACGATGACGAGGATCGCGGCTTCGGCGAGCGTAACCCAGACATTGGTGATTGCGCGGTCGATATAGAGCGAGCTGTCGAAGCTGACGGCGAGTTCCATGCCCTTGGGGAGGATGGATTTCACCGCCTCGAGTTCGGCCTTCGCATCCTTGGCGACCTGCAGCGTGTTTGCGCCCGACTGGCGGACGATTCCCATTCCGACTGCCCGCTCGCCGTTCGAGCGGAAGAAGCTGTAGCGGTTTTCAGGCTCGAGGCTGACCCGGGCGACGTCGCCCAGGCGCACGAGATAGCCATCCGGGCTGCGGCCGACGATCAGCTGCTCGAACTGGGGCTGCGTGGAGAATTGGCGGGTGACGCGGACGGTGAGGTTGGTGTCGGGGCCTTCGATCCGGCCGGCGGGCAGCTCGACATTCTGCCGCCTTAGCGCTGCTTCGATGTCGGTGGTCGTAAGCCCGTAAGCGATCAGCTGGCTGCGCGACAGCCAGACCCGCATGGCCTGGCGGGCCTGCCCGCCGATCTGCACCCGGCTGACGCCATCGACCGACGCGAAGCGATCGACCAGCACCCGCTCGGCATAGTCGGTGAGCTGCATCGGCGTCCAGTCCGGGTGGATGACATTCAGCCAGAGGATGGGCTGGGCATCCACGTCGACCTTGCTGATCTCGGGCGGGTCGGCCTCCTGCGGCAATTGGTCGAGCACACCCGACACGCGGTCGCGGACGTCGTTTGCGGCGGCGTCGATGTCGCGGGTTGCGGAGAATTCGATGGTGATGTCGGAGCGGCCGTCGCGCGAGCGGGAGGTGACCGTCTCGATCCCCTCGATGCCGGAGATGCGGTCCTCGATGATCTGGGTAATCTGGTTCTCGATCACCTGGGCGTTGGCGCCGCGGTAGCTTGTGTCGATGGAGACGATCGGCGGCTCGATCGCGGGAAGATCGCGGACGGCGAGCCGGCTGTAGGAGACGATGCCGACAAGCACCAGGAGCATCGACAGCACCGCCGCGAAGACCGGACGGCGGACGGAGATGTCGGAAAGGATCATGCCGCCTTGCCCTCGGGCGTTGCCGGCTGGACCTGCGGCACCGGGGCGGCCTGCGCTGCGCGTTCGACCGGCTTCACCGGGCCGGGGGCACGGAGCTTCACTGTGCCTTCGGACACGATGCGATCGCCTTCGGCGAGGCCGGAGAGGATTTCCACCCGCCCGTCGCGGCGGTTGCCGGCGCGGACTTCGACCCGGCTGGCGGCATTTTCGTCATCCACCTTCCAGACGAAGGCGCCGCTGCCTTCGCCGCTGACGGCGAGTTCGGGGACGGTGAGCGCTTCGCGCGGGGCGGAGCGGATGTCGACCGTCATCAGCATGCCGGGCCTGAGGCGCAGATCGGGATTGGGGAGGATTGCGCGGGCCGTGGCGGCGCGCGAGACCGGATCGATGAGGGGGTCGATCGAGGAAATGCGGCCGCGGAACTGTTCGCCCGGGAAGGCGGCTGCGGTTGCCGAAATCTCGAGGCCGGGCTTCAGCGCGCCGAGAAAGGCTTCGGGGACCGTGAAGTCTAGCTTGATTCGGCTGTGGTCGACGATGGTCGCGATCGTGGTGCCGGCGTTGACGACGGTGCCGGCCGAGATGCGGCGCAGCGAGAGATAGCCGGGGAAGGGCGCGCGGATCACCCGGTCGGCAATCTGGGAATTGGCCTGCTGCGACTGGGCGCGGGCGATATCGACATTGGCCTGCTGCTCGTCGATCCGGGCCTTGGTTGCGAAGCCCTGGGCCTGCAGCTGCTTGAGGCGGGCGAGCTGGAGCTGGGCTTCGCGCAGGCGGGCCTGGCTTTCGTTGAGGTTGGCGCCCTGTTCGGAGCGGACCAGTTCGGCGATCACGGCGCCGCGCGGCACGAACTGGCCGTCGGTGAAGTTGATGCGCTGGATGCGTTCGGTGACGGTGGAGTTGAGATCGGCCTGTTCGTTGGCGAGCGCCGTGCCGACGGCTTCGATCGAATCGACGATTTCGGTGCGAGCGACGCGTTCGACGACGACTGAAGGCGCGCGCGTGGCACCGGGGCCGCCGTTTGGACCGCCCTTCGACTCGGCATTGGTGCCCTTGCCGCCAATCGACTCGACGAGGGAGCAGGCGGGCAGGGTGGCCGTTGCCAGAAGCAGCAGCAGGATGGACTTGGGCGTCAAGCGCGGGGCTCCAGAATCAGGCGACAAACGGCGGGGTTTCGGTCGTTAATCGGGGATGCAGATGGCCCTGACATGAACAGGTTGCAATCATTGCTTTCGCAGTGCTGGTGCATTGAAGGGGCCAATGCGACCGACTGCCGCTGCCCCGGTAGCGGCTGTGCGACCTTTGACCGTCGCTTTTCCTTCCTATATCTGTCGGGTCGGCTCGGCATTTGTCTGCCATCTTCACATCTGACCGGGGACTCAAACGGGACTGGGATGGTTCAAGCAGGTTCAATTCGGAACGGACCGCCCGGCGACGAGGACGGGGCAGGCGAGGGCGGTGGCACGGGCACTGGTGTCGTCACGCGCACGCGCACGGAGACGCGCAAGCCATCCTTGTACAAGGTGCTGCTGCTGAACGACGATTACACGCCGATGGAGTTTGTGGTCCATGTGCTGCAGCGCTTCTTCCGGATGAGCATGGAGGATGCGACGCGGGTGATGCTGCATGTGCACCAGCGTGGCGTGGGGGTTTGCGGGATCTTTACCTATGAGGTTGCCGAGACGAAGGTGACGCAGGTGATGGATTTTGCCAAGCAGCATCAGCATCCGCTCCAGTGCACGCTGGAGAAGGCGTAGCCGCCTCCATCGAGGCGGCCGTCCGTCAGTGCGCAGCACTGATCGGCGGACTCGCCGGTGCACACGGCCGGCCTGCGATTTCGCGAAGACGGAAATCGACAGGTCCGACGGCGCGGCTTGGCCGCGCAACCTTTCTTTTTTCCCATTGGCCAAGCGGACTCGGCAGCTTGGCTGCCGGCCGCGCTTCGCCCTTGCAAAACCGTCCACAAATCAATACAGCCCCCCGCTTCAACCGCGAGATCGCATGACGACCCGCCCGGCGAACATGGGCTGCCGTGGCTGGTCTTGAACTCGCCCCAATCCTCGAAAGAGGACCGAAAGGAGCCGAAATGCCCAAGCTGAAGACCAAGAGCGGCGTCAAGAAGCGCTTCAAGATGACCGCAACCGGGAAGCTGAAGCATGGGGTGGCCGGCAAGCGCCACCGCCTGATCAGCCACAACGGGAAGTATATTCGCCAGAACCGTGGCACCAGCGTGCTGTCCGAGGCCGATACGGCCCGGGTGGTCGCCTGGGCCCCCTATGGCCTGCGGTAAGGAGCGCTAAATGGCACGTGTGAAGAGGGGCGTTACCGCCCGTGCGCGTCACAAGCGCGTTCTTGAGCAGGCGAAGGGCTATTATGGCCGTCGCAAGAACACCATCCGCATCGCGCGGCAGGCGGTCGAGAAGGCCGGCCAGTACGCCTATCGCGACCGCAAGGTTAAGAAGAGGTCTTTCCGCGCTCTGTGGATCCAGCGCATCAACGCTGCGACCCGCGAGCAGGGCGTGACCTACAGCGTGTTCATGCACGCCTATGCGAACTCCGGCCTGGAAATGGACCGGAAGGTGCTGGCCGACCTCGCCATGAACGAGCCGGCTGCTTTCAAGGCGGTGTTTGACAAGGTGATGGCTTCGGCCAACGCCTGATCCCACGCAGCCTGCGAACAGCATGCAAGGGGCGCAGGGTTGGCTTTGGCTGACCCTGCGCCCCTTTCGTTTTTGTCGGCTGCCCGCTAACCCCCGCGCCGACGACAAAAGGAAGATGAGTTGAGCACCAACGCGCTGAAAGCCGACTATCTGGGCGCAATCGCCGCTGCCGACAGCCTGGACGGGCTGGAGGCGGTGCGGGTTTCCGCGCTGGGGAAGGCGGGGGGCATCACCCAGCTGATGAAGAGCCTGGGTGCGCTTGCGCCCGACGAGCGTCTGGCGGTTGCGCCGACCTACCAAGCCTTGCGCGAGGCGGTGTCTGCGGCGCTGGAGGCCAAGAAGGCGGCGCTGGCGCGGGCGGCACTGGACGCCCGGCTTGCGGCCGAGCGGATCGACATGTCGCTGCCGGCGGCGGTGCAGGCGCCTGGCACGGTGCACCCGATCAGCCAGGTGATGGACGAGCTGAGCGAGATTTTCGCGGACCTGGGTTTCGCGGTTGCCGAAGGGCCCGAGATCGAGAGCGACTGGCACAATTTCACCGCGCTGAACATCCCGCCCGAGCATCCCGCCCGTCAGGAAATGGACACGTTCTACCTTCCGGGCGAGGAGGGCGCGGATTCGTCGGGCCCGCGCCGGGTGCTGCGCACCCATACCTCGCCGGTGCAGATCCGCACGATGGTCGAAACCAAGCCGCCGCTCCGGATCATCGCGCCGGGGCGGACCTATCGCTGCGACTACGACGCGACCCACTCGCCGATGTTCCATCAGGTCGAAGGGCTGGTCGTCGACGAGCGCACGCACATGGGCCACCTTAAGGGTTGCCTGATCGAGTTTTGCCGCGCCTATTTCGGCATCGACGATCTTCCGGTCCGCTTCCGTCCGAGCTATTTCCCCTTCACCGAGCCGTCGGCCGAGGTCGACATCGGCTGCACCCGCGCCGGCGGAACCTTCCGTATCGGCCACGGCGACGACTGGCTCGAGATCCTCGGCTGCGGCATGGTCCATCCCCGGGTGCTCGAGAACTGCGGCATCGACGCGACCCGTTACCAGGGCTTCGCCTTCGGCATGGGGCTCGAGCGCATCGCCATGCTCAAGTACGGCATCCCCGACCTCAGGACCTTTTTCGAGTCCGATCTCCGCTGGCTGCGTCATTACGGGTTCGCGGCGCTCGACGTGCCGTCGCTGGTTTCGGGAAACACCCCGTGAAGTTCACCCTCGGTTGGCTGAAGGATCACCTCGAAACCGAAGCCTCGGTGGGTGAAATCGCCGAGCGTTTGACGATGATCGGTCACGAGGTCGAAGCAGTGGTCGATCGCGGCGCCGCGTTTCATGGCTTTGTTGTCGCCGAGGTCTTGGCCGCCGGGCCTCACCCCAACGCCGACAAGCTCCGCGTCTGCACCGTCGATACCGGCACCGCGCGGGTGCAGGTCGTCTGTGGCGCGCCGAACGCGCGAGCCGGATTGAAAGGCGTTTTCGCCGCACCCGGCGCCTATATCCCTGGCCTCGACGTGACCCTCAAGCCGGCTTCGATCCGCGGCGTCGACAGCGTCGGCATGCTGCTGTCGGAACGCGAACTCGCGCTGTCCGACGAGCACACCA
>JBGTBK010000038.1:0-9706 GCA_041749355.1 Sandaracinobacter sp.
GGCGGACGCCGGGTCCAGCGCAGCGCCGGCCTCGTAACTGAGCGCGCCCACGCACCAGTCCCCGGCCGCAGCCCAGTCGGCGAGACGGGCAAGGCCGTCTGTCACGTCGCAGGTTTCGAGCGTGTCCAGCGGGCCGGTGAACAGCCGTGCCTGCTGGGTCTGAGCGTCCCACAGCAGGGAGAAGGGCTCGGCCGGATCGAAGGGGGGAATTTGGCCCATGGCGAGCTGCTGCTAGCCGATGCTTGCCCGGTTGCCAAAGCCGCGTCTTGCCGCGATGCAGGGCGCATGGATGCGGCGCCGGCGACAGGCGCCCGGCAAAGGGAGACTGGAATGCGGATTTCGACGATTGCGCTCGCGCTTGCTCTGGTTTCGGCGCCACTAGCCGCGCAGGAGGCCAAGGGCCCGACCGTTCCGACACCGGCAGCGATCGTTGCCGATGGAATCCCCGCCGTGCCGACCAGCCTGCGCGATGCCACCTTGCCCTATATGGAGTTCCGCTCGGCCGGCTTCCTGTCGTGGGATCCGAAGACGAAGGCGATGCTGGTTGCCACCCGCTTCGGCAATGCCAACCAGATCCACGAGGTGAAGGCCCCGGGTGCTGCCCGCACCCAGCTGACCTTCGAGCCCGAGCCGGTGTCGAACGCGGCGATCCTGCCCTCGGGCGACGCGACCATCGTGGTGAAGGACGTGGGCGGCGCCGAGAATTTCCAGATCTACCGGCTGGAATCCGGCCGGCTGGTGCTGCTGACCGACGGCAAGAGCCGGCACACCGGCGTCAGCATATCGAAGGACGGCAAGCTGATCGGCTATGCCTCCAACGCGCGCAACGGCCGCGACAGCGATCTTTATGTGATGGACCCGCGCGATCCGGCAACGGCGCGCCGGGTGATCGAGCGGCAGGGCGGTGGCTGGGCCATCGCCGACTTCGCGCCCGACGGGAAGACCGCGCTGGTCGGCCAGTATCGCTCGGTCCAGGACAGCGAGCTCTACAGCCTCGACCTCGCAAGCGGCGCGCTGACCCCGCTGACGGTGGACAATGAGAAGATCGCCTGGGGCGAGGCGAAGTACGGCCCCGACGGCCGGCTGTTCGTGACCAGCGACAAGGGCAGCGATTTCCAGCAGTTGGGCGAACTGGTGCCCGGCCCGTCTGGTGCTTCTTGGGGCTTCGTGCCCATCGGGCCTGCCGCGAAATGGGATGTCAGCAGCTTCGACGTCTCGCCCGACGGCCGTAGCCTTGCCGTCGTCAGCAACGAAGCCGGTGTCGCCCGGCTGAAGGTCGTCGACAGCCGCACCGGTGCCGTGACGGCCGAGCCGAAGCTGCCGGCCGGCGTGATCGGCGGGCTGGAATATGCCCCATGGGGTGCGCTCGGCTTCAGCCTGTCGTCGGCACGGTCCCCGTCTGACGCCTACAGCTTCGATCCTGCGACAGGCACGGTTGCGCGCTGGACCCAGAGCGAGACGGGCGGTCTGGACGCCAGCCGGAACGTGGAGCCCGAGTTCGTGCGGGTGAAGAGCTTTGACGGGCTGGAGGTGACGGGCTTCCTCTATCGCCCTGATCCTGCGAAGTTCCCCGGCAAGCGGCCGCTGATGGTGAACATCCATGGCGGGCCCGAAGGCCAGTCCCGGCCGGGCTTCCTGGGGCGCAACAACTACCTCATCAACGAGCGCGGCATTGCCATCTTCTACCCGAACGTCCGCGGGTCCACCGGCTTCGGCAAGCGCTTTGTCAGCCTCGACAACGGGCCGTTCCTGCGGGAAAACTCGGTCAAGGACATCGACGCGTTCGTGCGTGCCCTGCAGAAGGACCCGGGCCTCGACAGCAGCCGCTTTGCCGTCACCGGCGGAAGCTATGGCGGCTACATGACCTATGGCGCGCTGACGCTCTATCCCAAGCTATGGCGCACCGGCCTTGCCGTCGTCGCCATCTCGGATTTCGTCACCTTCCTGGAAAACACGGCCGACTATCGCCGCGATCTGAGGCGGGTTGAATATGGCGACGAGCGGGACGCCAGGCAGCGGGCGAAGCTGAAGGAAATCAGCCCGCTGGGCCGCGCCGACCGGATTTCGGTTCCGCTGATGGTCGTGACCGGCGCCAATGATCCGCGGGTGCCGGCCTCGGAGGCCGACCAGATCGTGGAGGCCGTGCGGGCGCGGGGCGGCACCGCCTGGCACCTGCTGGCAAAGAACGAAGGCCATGGCTTCGCGAAGAAGGAAAACCAGGACTATCAGTTCTGGACCAGCCTGATGTTCTGGGAAAAGACGCTGCTGAACTGATCGCAGACAGACGCCCCCCGCCCTTGCAGGCGGGGGGCAGCCCAGTCAGCGCTGAACCGTCGCCTGGTCCTGCATCAGGGGCAGGTTGGCTGCCAACTGCAGGTCGATCAGGCTCGACAACCGGCGATCGATCTGGAGAAAGCTTGCCGCCGTGGTGCTGGGCACCACCTTTTCGAAGCGGGGCAGCCAGTCCATCCTCAGCTTCGCCATCGACACGTCGACAGCAAGCGACCGGCGGGTCAGGCTGTCGGCGCGCCTGGCGTCGATCTTGCCGAAATTCTCGGCATATTCCTTGATGATCGCAGCGCGCTCGGCCGTGATCTTGCCGGCTTCGGCTGCATACTGGTCATAGACCGGCCAGAAGCGGGCCGCCTCGTCGGGGGTCAGCGAGAGTGTCTGCGCCGTGATTTCCTTTCGCGCCGCAGCCACGTCGCGGCGCAGCAGATCGATATCCTGCTGGCTGATGCCGGGCTGTTGCGGGGCTTGGGCCGCAACCGGTGACGCCGCAAGCAGGGCTGCGCCGACAAGAAGATGCAATCTGGTCATTGGATTTCCCCTAACGGCCAAGAGGGCCTGTGGTTGTGTGTAGCCTGCCGAAACAGGCATTTCTCCTAGACCCGGACTGGCCAGACCGGGTCAAGGGTGGGGGGGCGAAATGGGCCGCCTGTGCGGTGTACAGGCTTGCGGGCGGGAAGCCGTTGCGCCAGAACCATTGCCATCTGTGCGGATGCAAGGGGCTACTGACTTGGAAACCGAAATCGTGACCTGGTGGGACCGCATGGTGCCCGTGGCAACTGCCGTCGGCCTGAAGATCGCTGCGGCCTTTGCGCTCTACATGGTTGGCCGCTGGCTCATCAGCATTGCGATCAACATGCTTTCTCGCGCGCTGACGGCGCGCAACTTCGATGCGACGCTGCAGCGCTACATCGCCAACATCCTGGCGGTGGTTCTGAACATCCTGCTTGTGGTTGCGATCCTGGGCTATTTCGGGTTGCAGACAACCAGCTTCGCGGCCCTGCTTGCCGGTGTCGGCCTTGCCATCGGCGCCGCCTGGTCGGGCCTGCTCGGCAACTTTGCAGCCGGTGCCTTCCTCATCATCTTCCGCCCCTACAAGGTGGGCGACTATGTGGTGGCGGGCGGCGTCGAGGGAACGGTTGTCGAGATCGGCATGTTCAACACCGTCATCACCAGCCCCGACAATGTCACGACCGTGGTCGGCAACGGCAAGGTGTCGGGCGACGTCATCAAGAACTTCTCGAACAACAGCTATCGCCGGGTGGACCGAACCGCGCAGCTGGCCTTCGGGGTGGACCCGCTGGACGCGATGGAGCGGCTGCGGCCCGTGATTGCAGCTGTTCCCAACGTGCTGGCAGAACCTGCGCCAACGATCGAGATCCTCGACTTCAACGAGATGGGCACCCAACTCGCCGTCCGGCCCTACTGCCACACCAACGATTACTGGCAGGTCTGGTTCGACACCAACAAGGCGATCGCCGCCACATTCGGCGCTGCCGGCTACCCGCCGCCGTTCGTGGTGGAGCGCGAAGAGGTGTTCCGGCGCTGAAGCCGCAGCCGGGAGCAGCTTGCGCCCGGAATTGACGCAGGCCAAGGGGTGCGCCAATCTGCCTGACGCTGCAGTGCAGCAGGGCAGGGGTGCATCATTGGAAGAGCTCATCGAGCGCGTCGTCAACGTGTCGGATTTCATCTGGGCCGGAACCTGGAACGGCGAGTCCGTTCTGCCCTTCCCGCCGATGGTCCTGCTGCTGCTGGGCACCGGGCTCTTCATGATGGTGGGCCTGCGCTTTTATCCGCTGCGGCGGCTCGGTTCGGGCTTCGCCGGATTTTTCCGGGGCGGCAAGAGCGAGGACCATGGCGAAATCTCCCCGTTTGCGGCCCTCGCAACCGCACTTTCGGGCCAGGTCGGGACCGGCAACCTGGCTGGAGTTGCAACGGCAATCACCCTTGGTGGGCCCGGTGCGATCTTCTGGATGTGGGTGACCGCCCTCATCGGCATGGCGCTCGCCTTTGCCGAGGGGGCGCTTGCAATCCGCTACCGCGAGCGAGCGCCGGATGGTGCCTGGCGCGGCGGCCCGATGACCTACATCGTGCTGGGTCTTGGACCGAAATGGGGCTGGCTTGCCATGCTCTTCTGTATGGGCACGCTGTTCTCGGCCCTCGTCACCGGCAACGGGATCCAGGCCAACAGCATCGCCGACGGAATCAACGAACTCACCGGACTTGCAGACTGGATCGGCGGCCTGATCGTCGCAATCCTGGTGTTCATCGTCATCCTTGGCGGGATCAAATCGATCGGCCGCGTGGCGGAAAAGATCGTGCCGTTCATGGCCGGAGCCTATATCCTGATGGCCCTTGTCGCGATCCTCCTCGACATCGGCTCCATTCCAGAGACTTTTTCCCGGATCTTTGCCGGCGCCTTCAGCCCCCAGGCGGCGTCGGGTGGATTCCTCGGTGCGGCCGTCATCATTGCGATCCGGTCCGGTGTCGCACGGGGGCTTTTCTCGAACGAGGCAGGCCAGGGGTCCACTCCGATCGCCCACGCCGTCGCGCAGACTCGTGATCCTGCCTCCCAGGGGCGTTTCGCGATGATGGGCACCTTCATCGACACCATCGTGATCTGCACCATGACTGCGCTTGTGCTGCTGACGGTGGAGGGTCAGTTCGTCCACACGTTGGCCGATGGAAGCCGCGCAATGATGCCACACGCCTGGCAATCCGACCTGCAAGGCTTTGCGATGACATCGGCGGCCTTTGGAACGGCCTTTCCCTGGCCGGTCGCCGGAATCCCGCTGGGCACGCTGGTGGTCTCAGTCGCGCTCGTGCTGTTCGTCTTCACCACGCTCATCACCTGGAGCTATTATGGAGAGCGGGCCCTGACGTTCCTCTTTCACCGCCTCGGCGGCAGTTCGCCCGTGGCAGAGCGGCGCCTGTTGATTGGCTGGCGGATGCTCTGGTGCTTCGTGATATTCGTCGGTTCGTTCCAGGATCTCACTCTGGTCTGGCGCCTTGGCGACATTGCGAATGCAACCATGGCGCTGCCCAATCTGCTGGCGCTCTTGCTGCTGTCGGGCGTAGTTTTCGCGATCGCCCGTCGCGACGACGGCGGCCACGAGCCGGAGTTGGAAACGGACATAAAGACTTAAAGAAAGTTGCAAGTGTTTGGACGAGCCGCTATGGGCCCGGTCAATCCCAGCCCTTGATCGAGGAGCCTCTCGTGGCCACCGCACCCGCCTTCACCGACTACGCCGTTGCCGACATGAGCCTCGCCGACTGGGGGCGGAAGGAAATCCGCATCGCCGAAACCGAAATGCCGGGCCTGATGGCGCTGCGCTCGGAATTCGGCGAGACGAAGCCGCTGACCGGCGCGCGCATTGCCGGCTGCCTGCACATGACCATCCAGACCGCCGTTCTGATCGAGACGCTGACGGCGCTCGGTGCCGAAGTCCGCTGGGCCAGCTGCAACATCTTCTCCACGCAGGACCATGCCGCCGCTGCCATTGCAGCCGCCGGCACGCCCGTATTTGCGCACAAGGGCGAGAACCTGCGGGAATATTGGCAGTTCGTGGATTCGATCTTCCAGTGGGGCGAAAAGCCCTGCAACATGATCCTGGATGACGGCGGCGATGCCACCTTCTACATCATCAAGGGCGCAGCGCTCGAGGCCGGCACCGACCTTCCCGAACCCTCGAACGAGGAAGAGGTCGAGTTCTTCAAGATGATCCGCGAGCGCGCAGCCGCCTCGCCGGGCTTCTTCACGGCGACCCAGGCCGCCATCAAGGGCGTGTCCGAGGAAACCACCACCGGCGTCCACCGCCTGTATGAACTGGCCAAGGCCGGCGGGCTTCCCTTCCCGGCGATCAATGTGAACGACAGCGTCACCAAGTCGAAGTTCGACAATCTCTATGGCTGCAAGGAATCGCTGGTCGACGGCATCAAGCGCGCGACCGACGTGATGATGGCCGGCAAGATCGCGGTCGTCGCCGGCTTCGGCGATGTGGGCAAGGGCTCGGCCGCCTCGCTGCGCAGCCAGGGCGCGCGCGTGATGGTGACCGAGATCGACCCCATCTGCGCGCTGCAGGCCGCGATGGAAGGCTATCAGGTCGTCACTATGGAGGATGCAGCGCCGCTGGCCGACATTTTCGTGACTGCGACCGGCAACGCCGACGTCATCACGCTCGATCACATGCGCGCGATGAAGGACCGGGCGATCGTCTGCAACATCGGCCACTTCGACGCCGAGATCCAGATCAACAGCCTGCAGAACTACCAGTGGGAAGAGGTGAAGCCCCAGGTCGACGAGGTCGTCTTTCCGGACGGCAAGCGCCTGATCGTTCTCGCCAAGGGCCGTCTGGTGAACCTTGGCTGCGCAACCGGCCACCCGAGCTTCGTGATGAGCGCTTCGTTCACCAACCAGGTGCTGGCGCAGATCGAGCTGTGGGCGAACGGCGCGAAGTATCAGAACAAGGTCTATGTGCTGCCCAAGCACCTCGACGAGAAGGTGGCGGCCCTTCACCTCGAAAAGCTGGGCGTGAAGCTCACGAAGCTGACAGCGGGCCAGGCCGGCTACATCGGCGTGCTCGAACAGGGGCCCTTCAAGCCCGAGCATTACCGCTACTGATGACCCGATCGGGAATCGACGAGGACGGGCTCCGCGCAATCGGAGCCCGTCTTGCGTCCGTCCTGCGCGCCGGCGACGTGATTGCCCTGTCGGGCGAGCTGGGTGCCGGCAAGACCACGCTGGCCCGCGCGATCCTGGAGGCGCTGGGCCATGAGGGCGAAGTGCCGAGCCCGACGTTCACGCTGGTGCAGACCTATCCCGACCTGCCGGTGCCAATCGCCCATGCCGATCTCTACCGGCTGGAGAATCCGGCCGAGGCCGAGGCGCTTGCGCTGGACGACTGGCTGATCGACGGCGCCCTTTTGCTGGAATGGCCCGAGCGGCTGGAGGGGGCTATCTGGCCCGACGCGCTTTGGCTTCGGCTGGAAGGGGCGGGCGGCCCTGACCGGCGCTTGACTTCACGCGCCGGCCCGGCTTGGGAAGGTCGATGGCCGCCTGCCTGACGCGCCCCCGCGCATGATCTTTCTGACCGACACCATAGCCGGCCTCCTGTGGGTCGGCGGCGCCATCCTGCTCGTGCTCGGCGTGCACTGGGCGGCTCGGCGGTTCCTGCCGCCGCCGACCGAACCGGACGAGGAAGGGCATGTCTATTCGGGCGTGGTCCGCGACATGGCGTCCGCCACGGGTTTCCGGATCGCGGCCTTCTATGGGGTGATCCTGGCGCTGGTCTATGCGCATGAGCTTGGCGAGTATCAGACCGTGCGCGACGGCCTTGCCGGCGAAGCGACCGCCATTGCCGACGTGTTCCATGATGCCGGTCGCTACGGCGCTCCGGTGGCCGCGCCGGTCCGGCAGGCGATGGCGACCTATGTCCGCTTCGTGGTCGACCGGGAGTGGGACCTGCTCGGCGAGGAGAAGCGGCTTTCGAATCGGGCCTGGGCCGCGCGAGACATCGCCTATGAGACGGTTCTGGACGCCGAGGCGTCCACCCCGCGCCAGGTCGCGCTGAGGCAGCACATGCTGAAACGCATCAACGACATCACCACCTATCGCTACATGCGGCAGGAGGTGGCGGCCAAGGATTTCGGCCTGGTCTTCTGGGTGCCCGCGATCGTCGGGCTGATCCTGGTGACGGTTCCCTTCTATGTCTATCCGCCTGGCCGCGTGACCCATGTGCTGCTGGCCTGTTTCGGGGCCTTTTCCGGGCTGATCCTGTTCTTCATCCAGGGCTTCGCCAGCCCCTTCACTGCGCCGTTCCGCACCCCGCCCGGCGCTTTCGAGCGGCTGCTGGAAACCGACATCGGCACAACGCCCGTCGTTGCGCGCGCCGAGATCGAGCGGCGCGCTGCCGAGTATCGCGGAACCACGCCATGATCCCGCGCGACGGCCATTCGGCATTCCTGGCTTCTGCCGGCTGGGGCAGCGCGCAGGTTCTGCCGCTTGCCGGAGACGCCAGCTTCCGCCGCTATTTCCGGGTGGTGGAGCCCGAGCGCCGCGCCGTGCTGATGGATGCCCCGCCCGCGCATGAGGATGTGCGGCCCTTCCTCTCGGTCGCGCGATTGCTGGCAGAGGCTGGCTTCGCAGCCCCGTGCATCCTTGCCGAGGACCAGCAGGACGGCTTCCTGCTGATCGAGGATTTCGGCGACCGGCTGATGGGCCCGGTGCTGAAGGCCGAGCCGCAGCTGGAAGCCGGCATCTACGCTCAGGCCGTCGACATTCTGGCAGCGCTTCACGAACGGGCCGAGCCCAAGGGTCTCGCCCCCTATGACCGGGCCGCCCTGGTGCGGGAAGTGACTGTGTTCGCGGAATGGTACGCGAAGGCTGCCGGAATTGCGGTCGACGAGGGGGCCTATGTGGGGGCCTGGGACAAGGTCTGGCAGGATGTGCTGGCCGAAACCGCGGCGCGCCCGGTGGTGACCCTTCGCGATTATCATGCCGAAAATCTGATGCTGCTCGACCGGCCTGGCGTGCAGTCGCTCGGCCTTCTCGACTTCCAGGACGCGCTGGCCGGCCATCCGGCCTATGATCTGGTTTCGCTGCTGCAGGATGCCAGGCGGGACGTGCCGGTGGCGCTGGAACAGGCCATGCTCGAGCGCTTCGCAGGCCCGGGAAATGCCGCCTTCCGCGCGAGCTATGAAGTGCTCGGCGCCCAGCGCAACGTGAAGATCCTGGGCGTGTTCGTGCGCCTGCGCGACCGCGACGGCCGCAGCGGCTATGTCGAGCGCCTGCCGCGCGTCTGGGCCTATCTGGACCGCAATCTCGCCCACCCGGCGCTTGCCCCGGTGAAGGCCTGGTTCGACGCCAATGTGCCCGCGAAGCTCAGGGCGGAGTGGTGCCGGTGAGCGACGTGCCCGCCAAACCGTCAACCGCGGACGTTCCGTCCGACGCAATGGTGCTTGCAGCCGGCCTTGGCCGGCGCATGCGCCCGCTGACAGCGACCCGCCCGAAGCCGCTGGTGGAGGTTGCCGGCAAGAGCCTGCTCGACCGGGCGCTCGGCACACTGAAGGCCGGCGGGGTTCGCGACGTGGTCGTGAATGTCCACTATATGGCCGACCGGGTGGAAGCCCATCTGAAGGCGCGGGGCAAGAGCCCGGAGCTGGGCGGGCTGAAAATCTCCATTTCCGACGAGCGCGACCTGCTGCTGGAAACCGGCGGCGGAATCGCCCGCGCGCTTCCGCTGATCGGCTCCGATCCCTTCCTTTCGATCAACGCCGACAATATCTGGATCGATGGGCCGCTGGGCGCCGCCGAGATCCTGGCCGGGCGCTGGAACCCTGCCGAGATGGACGCCCTGCTGCTGATGGTGCCGCATGCGCGCGCCAACTGCCACCGCGGCCCGGGCGACTTCCACATGGA
>JBGTBK010000039.1:0-3412 GCA_041749355.1 Sandaracinobacter sp.
CATTCCACCAAGGCCCCGCCCGATCTCAAACCCGGCCGCAAGGCCGAGCCCAAGGGCCCCCAACCGGTGCCGGGCGTGGATCATATCATCGCCATTGCCTCGGGCAAGGGCGGCGTGGGCAAATCCACCGTCGCGGCCAACCTCGCCTGTGCCCTCGCGGCCGAGGGGCGGCGGGTGGGGCTTCTGGATGCCGATGTCTATGGACCAAGCCAGCCCAGAATGCTGGGCATTTCCGGTCGTCCGGCCAGCCCTGACGGCAAGACCATCCTGCCGCTCAGGAATCACGGCGTGACGATGATGTCGATCGGGCTGATGACCAACGAAGGCCAAGCCGTCGTCTGGCGCGGCCCGATGCTGATGGGCGCGCTGCAGCAGATGCTGATGCAGGTGCAATGGGGCGCGCTCGACGTGCTGATTGTCGATCTGCCGCCGGGCACCGGGGATGTGCAGATGACGCTTGCGCAAAAGACGGTGGTGGACGGGACGACCCGCCATTCGCTGGCATCCGCCCACAGCTGCCCGGTCTGGGCCAGCCGGGCGGCAGTCGCCTGCGCGACCGTATTGGCCTCGAGCAGGGGAACGCCGACGGCTGCAAGCAGGCGGGCCAGATCCTGGGGGCGGGCAGCCGGCTGCGGCTGCCCCATCGCCGGATTGGACTGCGGTGGCGCGGCCAGGGCATTGAGGTTGAAGCAGTTGCCGCCCTCCGCGAAGCGAAGGGTCACGGTGCCGGCCTCCGATGGAAGCACGAGGGGGTCATCAAGAAGCGTTGGTTGCAAGCGCAGCCGGGCCTTCAGCACAGGGGTGAGGCTGGTGGCAGTCGCCGTTGCCGTGCTTGCCAGAAGCTGGGCTTCCGACAGCGCCTGGCTGTCGGAAATGCGGCTGCCGGCCGCCTTCAGACGCTCGAGCCCGAGTGTCGCGAAGCCGGTAAGCAGCACCACCATCGCCAGCACCGCAAGCAGCGCCGCACCGCGTTCGGATGCTGGCACCTTCATCCCGCCACCATCAATTTCAGGATGATCGGCACGCCGTCAGCGCGAACAAGGGTCAGCTCCAGTGCGCGGGGTAGCTCCTCGGGAGCGGATGGCGCCCAGCTGTCGGACCAGCCCGCCGGCGTTGCAACCCGGATGCGGACTGCCGACAGACCGGTCGCCATCACGACCGGGTCACCCGGTGCGCTGCCGTCGATCGACGGAAAGGGCTGGCGCAGCAGGTTGCCATCGACAAGCCCCCAGGCCACTTTCTCGATCGCGGGCACGGCGGCTTCCGAGCGGAGGCGGGTGACGACAAACCCTTCTGGCGTAAGGGTGAAGGCCGGCATCGGCTTGCCATCGGCTGCAAGGCTGGGGCGGCGCGCGGCCTGCCCCAGATCGGCTGCAAGGATCGCCCGGGTGTCCTCAAGTGCAACCACCGTGCCCAGCGCCCCTTGCGCGGCGGCGAAACTGCGGGTCGCCCCGGTCGCCATCGCAGTGGCAATGCCGGCAATGATCGAGAAGATCAGCAGCGAGACCAGCATCTCGACCAGCGTAAATCCGGCTTCGGCCGTGCGATGGGGTGCAGGCTGCATCACTGCACCGTCGCCGGTTGCCCGCGGCCGCGCAGAAGGCTGCGGGTGGCGAGCGGCGGTCCGCTGGGCTGGAGGCTGACCGCAATGTCGACCTGAACAAGGTCGGTCATAAGGCCCTGCGACGGCGCGGGTGAGGGCGTGACGCTGTAGTGCCAGGTCCGCCCTGCGTTGAAGCTGGTGCCATTGAGCGGGGCAGTGGGGGCAGCAGGCGCCGCCAGCATGTCGACTGCCAGATTGTCCGCCTCCAGCCGGGCGCCGGCGGAAGCCGCAAGGCCCGCCGCGCCCGACAGCTGGAAGGTCTGGAAGCGGGCAAGGGTGAGGCCAACGAGGCTGAGCAGCACCATCGCCACCAGCATCTCGACCAGGGTAAACCCGGCCTCCGGCCGGCTCGGCGAAGCCAGCCCGGCTTCGGAGGCCCCCGAAAGCCGGGGCCTTGCCCTATTTGTCGGACCTAAGATCCGCATTCTCGCCCTCGCCGCCCTCTGCGCCGTCGGCGCCGAGCGAAAAGACCACATAGGGCTGGTTGTTCGCACCGGGGACTGCATAGCCATAGGGTTTGCCCCACGGATCGTTCGGCAGATTCTTGAGCTTGGCGCCGGTTGCGCCCGGAGCGGTGAGGACGGCCAGGCCTTCCTCAGGCGCCGGGTAGCGACCGGTCTCGATCCGCCAGAACTCCAGCCCCTGTTCGATGAGCGCAATGTCGGCTTCGGCCTTCTGCACCTGCGCCCGCCCCTGCAGCGGCAGGACGTTGATGACGACGACCGTGGTGAGGAGGCCGATGATGGCGAGCACCACGAGCAGTTCGACGAGGGTAAAGCCCTGCTCGGCTGGGCGGCGGCTCGGGAGGTTCCGTGCAGGGCGGGAAAGGGCAGTCCGCATTCAGCGTGCTCCGATGGTCTGGCCAGCCAGGGTGTTGAGTTCGAGGATCGGCAGGAGAACGGCGAGGATGATCACGCCGACCATGCCGCCCATTACCACGATGATCGCAGGCTCCGCCAGCGCCAGAAGGGTCCGGCTTCGATCCGAAAGCTGGCGATCGAGGCTGCCGGCAGCAGATTCGAGCAGTGGCACCAGCCGCCCCGAGCTTTCGCCCGACTGGACAAGGCTGACCAGAAGGCCGGGCGGATTGGGCAGCAGCGGGAGGGCAGCCGACAACGACGATCCGGCGCGGACCTGGGCGGCGATCTTCTGGCTGGCGTCGCGCCAGGCCATGTTGCCAAGCGTCGGGGCGGTGATCGACAGCGCTTCGGCAAGCGGCAGGCCGGCCGACAGCATGGTCGCCAGCAGGCGCGCCCAGCGCACGGCCTCCAGCGTTGCAAGCCATCCGCCAACCCCCGGAAGGCCGATCAGCCAGCTGTCGAGCCGCCGGCGGTTGTCCGGCTTCTTCTGCCACTGCCAGAGCGCAAACCCGGCCGCCAGCGGCAGCCCCAACAGCAGCGGCCACCAGGCCTGGACTGCGTTCGACAGCCCAAGGATGATCCGGGTGAGGAGTGGCAGTGGCTGGCCCGAACCCGTCAGCTGTTCGGCGATTGCCGGCACCACGAACAGGAGCATGGCGATGATGACGCCGACTGCAACCAGCACCAGCAGAACCGGATAGGCGAGCGAGGAAATCAACCGCGAGCGCAGCGCGACCTGGGCTTCCAGCGTGTCGGCAAGGCGGTTAAGCAGAAGCGGCAGCCTGCCCGAGGCTTCGCCGGCCGCAATGGTGGCCTTCACTTCGGGAGGGAAGGCCGAAGCGGGAAGGGCGGCTGCCAGCGGGCTCCCGCTCTGCAGCGCGCGGTTGGTGCGCTGCAGAACCAGGCGCTCCGCCTCGGTGCCGGGCTGGCGGGCAAGCGTTGCAACGGC
>JBGTBK010000040.1:0-9560 GCA_041749355.1 Sandaracinobacter sp.
GTGTTCATCTCGATGAAATAGAACTCGCCGTCTTCCCACAGGAATTCGATGGTGCCCGCACCCCGATACTTCATGTCGGCCATCGCCTTGGCGCAGATCGCGCCCATGCGGGCCCGGTCCGCGGCACCCAGCACGGGCGACGGCGCTTCCTCCAGCACCTTCTGGTGCCGGCGCTGCAGCGAACAGTCCCGCTCGCCCAGATGGATGGCAGCCCCCTTGCCGTCGCCGAACACCTGGAACTCGATGTGGCGCGGGTTCTTCAGATACTTTTCGATATAGACAGCGTCATGGCCGAAGGCCGCCTTCGCTTCGGCGCGCGCCTGGCGAAAGGCGCCTTCCAGCATGGCAGCGGTTTCCACCACCTTCATGCCGCGCCCGCCGCCGCCAGCGGCCGCCTTCACCAGCACGGGAAGGCCGAACTCCTCGGCCACCTTGCGAGCTTCCTCCACCGTCTCGACGGCGCCTGCAGAGCCCGGCACCAGCGGCAGCCCCAGAGCGCCGGCCGTGCGCTTGGCCTCCACCTTGTCGCCCATCGTGCGGATATGCTCCGGCGACGGCCCGATCCAGGTGATGCGATGCTCCTCCACGATTTCCGCGAAACGCGCATTCTCGCTCAGGAAGCCATAGCCCGGGTGGATCGCATCGGCCTGCGCGATTTCGGCAGCCGCGATGATGTTCGGGATGTTCAGATAGCTGTCGGTGGCCGAAGGCGGTCCGATGCAGATCGCCTCGTCGGCAAGCCGCACATGCTTGGCGGTCGCGTCGGCGGTGGAGTGCACCGCCACCGTCTTGATTCCCATTTCGCGTGCGGCCCGCAGGATGCGCAGCGCGATCTCGCCCCGGTTGGCGATCAGGATCTTGCGGAACATGGGCGCGGCCATGCCTATTCGATGATCACGAGCGGCTGGTCATATTCGACCGGCTGCTCGTTGGCGACCAGGATCGCCTTCACCCGGCCCGACTTGGGCGCCGTGATCGGGTTCATCACCTTCATCGCTTCCACGATCAGAAGGGTGTCGCCTTCTTTCACGGTTGCGCCCTCGGTCACATAATTGGCAGCGCCCGGCTCGGGCGAGAGATAGGCCGTGCCCACCATCGGCGATTTCACGGTGCCGGGATGGTCCGCAAGCGTCGGCGCGGCAGGCGCAGCGGCAGCGGGGGCAGCTGCGGCGGGTGCAGCAGCAACGGGGGCAGCAGCCACAGGGGCAGCCGTGCCGCGGGCAACACGGATCGCCCGCTCGCCGTCATGCACTTCGATCTCTGTCAGGTTGGTCTCGTCCAGCAGGCTCGCCAGCTGGCGCACCAGGTCGATCTCCACACGCATGTTGCTGCCGTCCCCTGCCGAAGCCGGCGCCTTGGAAGCTGCCATGTAATGTCCCCTCCGGATCTGAATTGTCGGATTTCGATGTTGCCTTGCCGCGTCGCGGCTCAACGCTGGCTTTGCCGCATCGCCGCGACGGCGTCCAGCGCAAGGGCATAGCCCTTCGCGCCAAAGCCCTGGATCACGCCCGCCGCCACCGGCGACACATGGCTCACATGGCGGAAACGCTCCCGCGCAGCCGGGTTTGACAGATGCACTTCGATCACCGGAACGGCGATCGCCTTGATCGCGTCGCGCAGCGCAACCGACGTGTGGGTATAGGCCCCCGCGTTCAGGATCACCGCCGCCGCCCGCCGCTCGGCCGCCTCGTGCAGCCAGTCCACCAGATGGCCCTCATGGTTCGACTGGCGCAGGTCCACGATCAGCCCCAGCCGGTCGCCCTGCTCGGTCAGCATCGCGGCAATATCATCCAGCGTGGTCGCACCATAGATTTCAGGCTCCCGCGTGCCCAGCAGGTTCAGGTTCGGGCCGTTCAGCACCAGAACCAGATTCGTGCGCAATTGGTCGGGCAATTTGTCCCCCCGGTTGAGCCTTTGCCGAGCCGGTCTATAGAGGCTCCCATGCAAATCGCCATCCTGCTGAATGGAGAGCGGCGCCAGACGCCCGCCGGAACCACGGTTTCCCAGCTCGTGGACACGCTCGAGCTGAAGAAGGGCCGCGTCGCAGTCGAACGCAACCGCGAGATCGTGCCCATGAGCCAGTGGGGCGAGGTCACGCTGGCCGAGGGCGATGCACTCGAAATCGTTCACTTCGTCGGCGGCGGACAGGATTCGGTCTGGCCGCCCGACGGCAACGCCGGCGACACTTGGTCCGTCGCAGGCCGCACCTTCCGCTCGCGCCTCATCGTCGGCACCGGCAAGTACAAGGACTATGCCCAGAACGCGGCCGCGGCGGAAGCCTCGGGCGCCGAGATCGTGACGGTCGCGGTCCGCCGGGTGAACCTGACCGACCGCTCGCAGCCGATGCTGACAGACTATGTGAAGCCCGACCGCTTCACCTACCTTCCCAACACCGCCGGCTGCTTCACCGCCGACGACGCGCTGCGCACCCTGCGCCTCGCCCGCGAAGCCGGCGGCTGGACGCTCGTGAAACTCGAAGTCCTCGCCGACCAGAAGACCCTCTTCCCCGACGTGATCGAGACCATCAAGGCGACCGAAGTGCTGGTGAAGGAGGGCTTCGACGTCATGGTCTACACCACCGACGACCCCGTCGTCGCCCGCCGGCTGGAGGACGCAGGCGCTGCCGCCATCATGCCGCTCGGCGCCCCCATCGGCTCCGGCCTCGGCATCCAGAACCGCGTCAACATCCGCCTGATCGTCGAACAATCGAAGGTCCCTGTCCTCGTCGACGCGGGCGTCGGCACCGCATCAGACGCAGCCATCGCCATGGAACTGGGCTGCGACGGCGTCCTCATGAACACCGCCATCGCCGAAGCGAAGGACCCGATCCGCATGGCCCGCGCCATGAAAGCCGCCGTCGAAGCCGGCCGCGACGCCTACCTCGCCGGCCGAATGCCCATCCGCCGCTACGCCGACCCATCGAGCCCGCTGGCCGGCTTGATCTGAGGACAGGCCAAGGGGCGCAGCCCCATGGATCCCCGCAAGGGGCCATATAGGCCCCTTGACCCCATAGTTTGCAGATGGGGGCCCCCGAGAGGCCCGTGCCACTGGCGCCTGACCTTCCGGGGGCCCCCTTCTGCAAACTGAAGAGGTGCAGGAGGCAAAATGCCTCCTGCTGGGGGTCCAGGGGGCAAAGCCCCCTGGCACGGCTCAGAGCAACCGTGGCCCAAGTTCGGCGACGAGTTGGGCGTAGAGGGTGCGTTTGAACGGCACGATCAGCTCGGCGAGGCGGTCGAGTTCGGCCCATTGCCAGGCCTTGAACTCGGCATGGCCGGCCGCGGCGTGGGCCATCAGGTCCACGTCGGCATCGCTCCCGTGGAAGCGCAGGGCATACCATTTCTGCCGCTGGCCGCGGTATTTGCCCTTCCAGATCGTGCCCTGCAGCTCGGGCGGCAGGTCATAGCTCAGCCAATCGGCGGTCTCCGCGATCAGGCTGGTCAGGTGGCCCTTCACCCCCGTCTCTTCTTCCAGCTCGCGCAGCGCCGCCACATAGGGGTCTTCGCCCGGGTCGATTCCGCCCTGCGGCATCTGCCAGGCTTCCACCACCGCGTCGAAGCGCTGGCCCACGAACACCAGTCCGTGGGGGTTCACCAGCATGATCCCCACGCCGGGGCGATAGGGCAGGTCTGTCACGAAAGCAGCGCTTTCAGGTCTGCCGCCTGCGCTTCCAGGTCGGCCTGTGCCGAGGGGATCGCCTGCCGCAACTGCGCCGAGCCATGCACCTGGCCCGCTGCCTCGCGGAAGATCACCCGGTTGCCGGCCGCGATCAGCTTCCCGGCATAGGCCCGGCCCTGGTCGCGAAGCGGGTCAAGCCCGCAGGTGAACACCAGCGCCGGCGGCAGATCGTGCCAGTCGGCCGACAGCAGCGGCGAGGCTAGATGGCTTTCCACTTCGGCGGCATAGTGCATGCCGAACCAGTCCATCCCGGCTGCCGACAGCAGATAGCCCTCGGCAAACTCCACCATCGAGCCCGTGTCGGAGGTCATGTCGACGCCCGGATAGATCAGCCATTGCGCAGCCACGGAAAGCTCCCCGCGAAGCTCGCGCGCGGCGATTGCCGACAGATTCCCGCCAGCCGAATCCCCGCAGAAGATCAGCCGCGACACCTGGAACCCAAGCTCTGCCGGCGACCCTGCAATCCAGCGCGCAGCCGCCAGCGCATCGTCCACCGCCGCCGGAAAGCGGGCCTCCGGCGCCAGCCGGTAATCCACTGCAACCGTGTTGAAGCCGGTCAGCTTCGCGATCTCTGCCGCCAGGCTGTTGTGCGTCTCCAGGTCGCCGATCACCCAGCCGCCGCCGTGATAAAAGACGATGGTGGTGCCATCGGCGCTGGCAGTGTCCGGCCGATAGGTCCGCGCTCGCAGAGCACCTGCGGGCCCCGGAATCTCGATGTCGGCCAGCGCCACGCCCGCAGGCACCGGCCGCTCCCCGATCGAGCCCATCTGCAGATACATGGCCCGCGCGGTCTCCGGGTCCACCTCGTGCATCTGCGGCCCGCCAACCGCGGCCATCATCCCCAGAAGCTGCTGCACATCCTCGCGCACAAACACCATGTCACTCTCCCCATTTGGTTTTCTAGCTCAGAAACTGTTCCATCAGGATCCGGTCATCCAGCGCATAGTCCGGGTCGAACAGCAGCTCCAGACGGCGCGTCAGATCGGATGTGATCTTCACATGCACCACGTCGCGCACCTCCACCTGGTCGGCCACCGCGCTCACCGGCCGCCGCTCGGCCTCCAGGATGCGGAACTCCACCACGCTGCTGTTCTTCACCAGCGCCCCCTTCCAGCGGCGTGGCCGGAACGGGCTCAAGGCCGTCAGCGCAAGAAGGTCGCAATCCAGCGGCAGGATCGGCCCCCCGGCCGACAGATTGTAGGCGGTCGAGCCGGCCGGCGTCGACACCAGAACCCCGTCGCACGAAAGCTCCTCCAGCCGCACCTTGCCGTCGATCATGATCTCGATCTTGGCCGCCTGCCGGGTCTCGCGCAGCAGCGACACCTCGTTGATCGCCGGGCTCACCACCGTCTCGCCCGAGGCCGTCGTCGCCTCCATGGTCAGCGGCGAGAGGAAGAAGCTGCTCGCATCGCGCACCCGGGCAGCAAGCTCGCCCGGCTGATAATGGTTCATCAGGAAGCCGACCGTTCCCCGGTTCATCCCGAACACCGGCTTGGGCGATCGCGCGTGCAACACCCTGTGCAGCACCGCCAGCATGAAGCCGTCGCCGCCCAGCGCCACCACGGCGTCGGCCTCTGCGATCTCCACGAACTCGTGCAGGGCCCGCACTTCGGCAGCCGCCTCCTCGGCCTGCGGCGTGTTCGACACCAGCAGCCCCAGCTTCGGGGTGAACAGCCCTCCGAGCTTGTTTTCGCCCCGCATCAGCCGCCCGTCATCGACATGTGCCGGCCCACCGCCGGGTAGGCATCCCGCCGCTCGATCACGAAATCATGGCCCTTCGGCTTCAGCCGCATCGCCCGGTCCAGCGCTTCGTCCAGCGCCGCCGGCCCGCCTGCGCGCAGCAGGTCGCGCAGCTCCACCCGGTCTTCCTGGCCAAGACACATGAACAGCGTGCCCGTCGCGGTCACCCGCACCCGGTTGCAGCTCTCGCAGAAATTGTGCGTCAAGGGCGTGATGAAGCCCAGCTTCTGCCCCGTCTCCGCCACCCGAACATAACGCGCAGGCCCCCCCGTGCGCTCCGGCGTATCCACCAGCGTCAACCGCTGCTCCAAGGCACCACGCACCTCAGTCAACGGCAGATAGCGATCTGTCCGGTCCTCCTCGATCAGGCCCAGCGGCATCGTCTCGATGAAGGTCAGGTCGAAGCCCTGTTCGCCGGCCCAGGCAACCATGGCCGGGATCTCGTCCTCGTTCAGGCTCTTCAACGCCACCATGTTCAGCTTCACCGAAAGCCCGGCGGCCTTGGTCGCCGATATTCCCTCCAGCACCGGCGCCAGGTCGCCCGTCCGCGTGATCTGCCGGAACCGGCCCGCGTCCAGCGTGTCCAGGCTCACATTCACCCGCCGCACCCCGGCCGCGTACAGCGGCTCGGCGAACCTCGCCAGCTGGCTGCCGTTGGTCGTCAGCGTCAACTCGTCCAGCCCATTGCCGATATGCCGCTTCAGCCCCTGCACCAGCTCCAGGAAACCCTTGCGCACCAGCGGCTCGCCCCCCGTCAGCCGGATCCGCGAAACCCCCCGCGCCACGAAGGCCGACGCCACCGCATCCAGCTCCTCCAGCGTCAGCACGTCTTTCTTGGGCAGGAACTCCATGTCCAGCGGCATGCAATAGGCACAGCGAAAGTCGCACCGATCCGTCACCGACAGCCGCACATAGCTGATCCGCCGTCCGAAACCGTCAATAAGAGGACGCGCCGCCATGCCGACTATGTAGGAGCGGCCGCCTGCATCCGAAAGCATGAAAAACGGGGGGTGGGGTGCGCGGGCAAGGCTGCGCGCTTCTGCTCGATTGCTTTGTCACTGTTGTGGCAATAGTCTGTTGATATGGGTTGCGTTTTGCAGGTGGCAACGGCGTGGTGGGCAATCCGGATCGCATTGACGGGTGGAAGGCGATCGGGTCGCACTTCGGGCGTGACCGGACGACCGTGATCCGCTGGGCGCGGGACCGCGGGCTCCCGGTCCATCGAATTCCTGGCGGCGACACCGGATCGGTTTTTGCTCTTCGCAGCGAACTCGATGCCTGGAGCCGGCAGCCGCCCCAGCAGGATGGCCCGGATCCTCTGGTCCCCCAAGTTGCAACCGATGAACCTCCGTCTGCCGCTCCTGACCAGTCGAGGCCCCGGTGGCGCTGGCCTGCCATCGGCGCTGTTGTCGTCGGGCTGGGTGTTGCGGCCTTCGCCATCGACCAGCGGTCGAAGGAGCCCGCGCTTCCTGAAAACGCGGAGGTCGCGCGCCTGTATCTCGACGCCCGCGACGCCTGGGCCACCAGGGAACCTGCCGGTATCGCAAGCGCCATCGCCAAGCTGCACGGCGTCACCGCAAAGGAGCCCGATTTCGCTCCAGCCCATGTGGCACTTGCCGACGCCTACATCCTTGCCCGCGAATTCGGCTCCATGCCGGACGATCTTGCCTTTTCACGCGCAAGGAAGGCCGCTGAGCAGGCAATAGCGCTGGACCCGGATCTCGCGGCCGCCCACCGTGCGCGCGGCTTCGTTTCCTATTGGTGGGAGCACGATTCCGCCGCTGCCGGCCGTGCATTTCGCAAGGCGCTTGAGATCAACCCGAACGATGCCCAGACGCATTTCTGGTACGGCAATATCCTGGCCGACAACGGAGAGGCCTGGGCCGCAAGACGGGAACTGACCAAGGCCCGGCTGCTCGACCCGGGCTCTCCGGCAATTCAGGTCGATATGGCCTGGGCGCTCTGGCTCGCAGGAGACACCGTCGAGGCGGAACGGCAGTTGCGGACCATCATCGCAGCCAATCCAGAGGTGGCGAGCGCCCATGATGCGCTGAGCATCATGGTCCTCGAGCGCGGTGATTTCGCCGGATATCTGGCGGCGCTCAAGACGTGGAACGATCTGCGCGGCGAAGCGACGCTGGCCCGGCGCATCGCTGAACTTGATGCCGCCGCCCAAACCGGCGGGCCGGCAGCGATCGGCGCCCGGCTGATCGAACTGGCGCGAGAGGAGGAAGAGGCCAGGGCGTTCCCGGACCACAGCTGGGCGGCATTCGTTGCAAGTTCCGCTGGCGACAAGTCTCAGCTTCGCGAGATTCTGGCGGAGTCGGTCGCCAACCGGGAACGCTGGGGTTCGGCGGGCTTCCACCGGGCGATTGCCGCCCGGTGGCCCGAAGACAAGCAGGTGCAGGATGCCCTGAAACGACTGCAATCCCCCCGGATCGAGCCGACACGCCCCCGCGGTTGAGCCGCGTGCAACGCAATGCCACTCGTTGCAACAGCTTGCGTCTTTGAGGGCGGCGCGCCTGCCAGCAACCTCCTGTGCGTCGGTGGCAGCTGTGCCGCCGCGCAACAGGGAGCCTGCTCATGACACCTTATCCACTCGTTGCCGGAACCGCCTTGGGGTTCGTGCTCGGCCTTGCACTTGTGCCGACGGCCGCCAGCGCCGCAGTCGTCGGTCCCTCGCCCTATCTCTGCTTCGATGCCGGGGCCACGGCCGGATGCGGCACGGCCGACAGCCCGTTCAAGAACGGCAGCTATAGCTATTTCCACCTCGAAACTCTGGAAGATACCTCACTCAATACCCCCGGCGTGACTTTGGGCGGTTCGCATTCAATTTTCGGCCCGACGACAGTGACCGACTCTGTGGACGCCGATAGCGGGCCCGTAGACGGCCTTGGCAGGAGCGGCCGATCGCTCGGCAGCAATGGCCTAAATTTTCTGTTCAGCGAAGCGGTGCTCGGCCAACTGCCAACCGACGTCGGCATTGTTATCACCGATGGCGGCAGCATCACAGTGCAGTTCTTTGACCGCGATGATGTCTTGCTCGGGTCGGGGGTCTTCGTCGGCGATGCCGTCTCGAATGGCACGACCGCCGAGGACCGGTTCATCGGATGGAGCGGAACGACCGGTGTGGCGCGCCTGCGGGTTTCCGGCGGTTTCAATGAGTCTGACCACCTGCAATATGGCTTCAAAGCCCCGATCGTGTCCCCACCCCCAACCGGCGCCATCCCCGAGCCCGCCACCTGGGCCATGCTGATCGCCGGCTTCGGGCTTGTCGGTGCGGCCGCCCGCCGGCGCCAGCGCGGTGCTGCGGCGGCTGCCTGACAGCAGGCTTTCACACCGATCCCAAAACTCAAGGAGACTGTGATGCAAATGCAGTTCAAATCCATCTATCCGCTCATCTGCGGGGCCGCCGCAATAGGCCTTCCACTGCTGTTTGCGCTGCCGGTGCATGCAGCCGTGCAGGTCGTCAATACCACCCAGAACAATCAGGTTTTCGTCGTCTCGAATTCCGATCTGGCCCAGACCAACATTGCCAGCATTCAGACAACCGGCCTGTTCACCAATTTCGGGTCGGCAGGCGCCGTGGTCCTCAACGACGGCAGTTTCGGTAGAGTGGGGGCCTCTGGTGGCGACGCGGCATTGACGGGCGGCGGTGCGTCGATCACGTTCAATTTCCTGTCACCCCAGAATATCGGCGAAATCGCGACCTATTCGGGATGGGATAACGCTCGTGGCGGGCAATCCTATACAGTATCCTATGCCACGGCGGGCGACCCATCGAACTTCCTCACCCTCGCCTCGGTCTTCAACAATCCCTTCGGCGGTGACAGTACCTCGACACGTGCGGTCATCACCGACAGCTCCGGTGTCCTCGCAAGCAATGTTGCCAGCGTGCGTTTTGCATTCAACGGCGACTTGATTGCTGGTCCAGCCGGCTACCGCGAGATCGACATCTTTGCGGCGCAGGCGCAGGCTCCCGCAATTCCCGAGCCCGCCAGCTGGGCGATGCTGATCGCAGGCTTCGGGCTCGTCGGGGCCGTCGCGCGGCGCCGTCAACACCCGGTGGTTTCTCTGGCCTGAGCGAAAGGACCGGGTGCAGGTCGGCGCCCGGTCCTTACTGCCCGAAGCCCGGCTCAGCCGCT
>JBGTBK010000041.1:0-6840 GCA_041749355.1 Sandaracinobacter sp.
CCCAAGGGTTTGGCTGTTCGCCAATTAAAGTGGTACGTGAGCTGGGTTCAGAACGTCGTGAGACAGTTTGGTCCCTATCTGCCGTGGGCGTCGAGATTTGAGAGGAGTTGCCCCTAGTACGAGAGGACCGGGGTGAACATACCTCTGGTGGACCTGTCGTGGCGCCAGCCGCGCAGCAGGGTAGCTATGTATGGACGGGATAACCGCTGAAAGCATCTAAGCGGGAAGCCTCCCTCAAGATAAGATCTCATAGAGTCGTGGAAGACCACCACGTTGATAGGCCGGATGTGGAAGCGCAGTAATGCGTGAAGCTAACCGGTCCTAATTGCTCTATTCGCACCTGAGAGTCCCATCATCAACATGAATGCTGTTGACACTCAGCAGATCGCCCAAGATTACAACATCTTCCAACCCATCGATTTGAACCCGCACGGAATTCTAAGCTTGGTGGCCATAGCGCCTGTGACCCACCCGATCCCATCTCGAACTCGGCCGTGAAACCAGGCAGCGCCAATGGTACTGCCGCTTAAGCGTCGGAAGAGTAGGACGCCGCCAGGCTCAGTATTCCGTGCAGGACATCACCTCGAAAGAGGCGCATGAAAACCCATTCACATTGTCAGACATTCTTGTCTGGCCTCAGGCGCCGGCGCGGGCATCCGCCCGCTTGGCTATCCTCGCTTCGCTGCGGGCGGCCGGTCGGCCTTGCGGCGCTTCGCGCCGGGATTTCCTGGTTACGGTTGTCGCGGGATGGAGCAGCCCGGTAGCTCGTCAGGCTCATAACCTGAAGGTCGCAGGTTCAAATCCTGCTCCCGCAACCAACCCCTTCCGAACAAACCCATTCATATAACCACACGCAGCTGCCCGGCGTTCGCCGAGGCGGCCTTTTTCTGTTGCCTCAACGGCATGCCCATTTGCCGTCAGGCCGGACAAGCGCTAGCGACTCAGAGGTGGCGCCCGAGCAAACCCTGACCGGCCGGATGATGGCGGCAGCCCAGTCGGCCAAGGACTGGGCTGGCTCGCCCAACGGCAAGCGCCTGCAGCGTGCCTTTTCCGCGCTTCTGTCGATCCTGATCCTTGGCCTTCTCGCTGACGCGATTGCGCAGGTTGGCTGGCGCAATGTGATCGGCGCTCTGCCGGCGAACCCGCTCTTCTGGTTGCTGTTCATTGGCGCCTATGTGCTCCCCCCGCTGGTCGATTGGCGCATCTACAGGCATTGGTGGTCTCTAGGTTGGGGCTCCATGGCTGTGTTCCTGAAGATGCGCGTCATGAACGAGGCGCTGTTCAGCTATTCGGGCCACACCTATCTGCTGGTCTGGGCCGCCAATCGCATGGGGATCGAATTCGACCCTGACAAGCCGCCTGCGCGCATCATGGGGCGGGGCGAAGGACCGGGTGTTGACCCCTCCACCAGCCCCTTTGCAGCCGTGAAGGACATGGCGATCACCTCCGGCCTTGCGGGAAACCTTGCGACGCTTGTGATGCTGGTTGCGGCCGTGCTGCTGGGCGGGGAAGCCGTGCTGGACGACACGGTCGATCCCGCCACCATGAAGATCCTGCTGTGGAGCTTTGCGGCGATGATCCTGCTGAACGTCGGCATCCTGGCGTTTCGGGGCAAGGTGATGAGCCTGCCAGTGCGCGAGAATCTGTTCGCCTTCCGCTGGCACCTGTTCCGGGTGCTGCTGGCGCATATGGCTCTGGTGGGCAGCTGGGTTGTCGCGCTTCCGCATATCGCGTTCGGCACATGGTTCCTGCTCGGTGCGCTCAGGATGGTGATCGGCCGGATGCCGGTTCCCAACAAGGAACTGCTGTTCGCCGCAATTGCGGTTAGCCTGACCGGCGATGCGGCAGCCGACGTGGCTGCCCTGATGGCAGCGCAGGGTGCCCTGCACCTGGTGTTTCATGCGGTGAGCTGGGTGGCTGCGGCGGCAATCGAGCGGGCCCTGCCAGAACCTGCCGAGGCCTGACGCAAGGACCTAGTTGGCGCGGAGCTCGACCCGGGCGCCCTCTAGCCGTTGGAGCTGGCTGATGCGGAAGCGGGCCGGCCACCAGGCGTAGAGAATGAGATCCAGCGGGTGCCAGATGCCGACCCAGCCGGCGATGATCAGGCTTTCGCGAAGCAACTCCTGCAGCAGGGGCGGAAGCGCTGTCATCTGGTCGACCGAGGTGGCCAGCACCAGGCAGGCGGTCAGGAACAGGCCGCCGACTTTCAGCGCCTGCACCATCTCGCGCCTGAGGAGGGTCAGGTCATCCTGCACCGACCCGATCAGTGCGGCCGTGTGGGCTGCGAGCGCTTGCTGAACCGTGCCGGTGGTGTCCGGACCGATCTGCTTGGCGGGCAGGCTGATGGTGATCTGCAACGGATCGCCCTTTGCCGGGCGCTGCCGCTTCATGCGCTGGAGCATGGCATCGACGCCCGACTGGGCGAGATGGCTGCCGGCGAATGGTGCAATCGCCGGGCTCTCGAACAGATAGCGCAGATCGGACAGAACCAGCTGCATCTGCCGGCTGTCGGACTGTGGCGTGATCGAAACCGGAGGCTGCATGGCTGCACCGTCGCACGGCGCGCCGCTTAGTGGAAGTCGCGCGAGCGGGGGATGATGCGGGCGTCGCGCGGGTGGCGCAGCAGGGGCAGCCGGTCTCCGCCCTGCGTGCTTTGCACGCGACTTCCGGCCGGCGTTCCGCGCACGACTTCGTCAGCGCGGGCGAGCGGCGGATCGAGCGTTTCGTCGAGCGGCAGGGACAGGCTGTCGAGAAGATCGGACCGGTCGGTCACGCGGCGGAGCATCAGGTGCACGATGCCCTCGGGGCTTCGCTGCACCACTCCATCGGCCAGCATCAGCCGGGCCCCCATCACCTGGCCGCGCTGGCGCTCGAAGTCGCGCGCCCAGAGCAGGCAATTGGTGATCCCCGTTTCATCCTCCAATGTGATGAAGACGGCGTTGCCCTTGCCCGGCCGCTGGCGCACCAGCACGACGCCGGCCATACGGGCCCATTGGCCGTTGCGAGCAGAGCCGATTTCGCAAGCCGTCAGCGCACCTATGCTGCGCAGCAATTGGCGCAGGAAGCTCAGCGGATGTGCCTTCAGGGAAAGGCGCGTTGCCTGATAGTCGGCGACAACCTCCTCATTGGCCGGCATGGCCGGCAGGTCGGCCGACGGCTCGCCTGCAAGTTCGGGTGCGCCCATTGCGGCGAACAGCGGAAGCTCGCCCGGTGGGGTGCGTCGCGCCTCCCAATGGGCGTCGCGGCGGGGCAGGCTGAGGCTGCCGAGTGCATCGGCATCGGCCAGAAGGCGGGCTGCGCGCGGCGGCAGGCCGGCCCTTCGGACGACGGCCTCGAAGCTGGTGAAGGAGGTTTGCCTGCGGGCGGCCTCGATCGCTTCGGCCCATTCCTGGCGGAAGCCTGTGATCTGGCGAAAGCCGAGGCGCAGTGCGAGGCCGCCAGCACCGGGTTCGAGGCTGTTGTCCCACCGGCTGTGGGCAACGTCGATGGGGCGGACCTCGACGCCGTGTTCGATGGCGTCGCGCACCAGCTGGGCCGGGGCGTAGAAGCCCATGGGCTGGCTGTTCAGAAGGGCTGCGGCAAAGACCGCCGGGTGGCGGCATTTCAGCCAGGAGGACACATAGACGAGGCGGGCAAAGGCGATGGCATGGCTTTCGGGGAAACCGTAGCTGCCGAAGCCTTCGATCTGGCGGTAACAGCGTTCGGCAAAGGCCTGTTCGTAGCCGCGCGCGACCATGCCGCCGACCAGCTTCCGTTCGAAATTGTGCATGCCGCCGACATGGCGGAAGGTTGCCATGGAGCGGCGCAGGCGATTGGCTTCGGCGGGCGTGAAGGCCGCGGCCACGATCGCGAGCTTCATCGCTTGTTCCTGGAACAGGGGGACGCCGCAGGTCTTGCCGAGCAGGGTGCGTAGTTCATCCGGATCGTGGGGCGGGGCGGGGGACGGGAACTCGACCTTTTCGCGGCCCTGCCGCCGGCGCAGATAGGGATGGACCATCTCGCCTTCGATGGGGCCTGGGCGGACGATCGCGACCTGGATTGCGAGATCGTAGAATATGCGGGGGCGCAGGCGCGGGAGCATGTTGATCTGGGCGCGGCTTTCGACCTGGAAGACGCCGATGGAGTCGCCCTTGCACAGCATGTCGTAGACGGCTGGATCTTCGGACGGCACGCTGTCGAGGCCATAGTCGCCGAGGCCCTGTTCGCGCAGCATCGCGAAGCCCTTGGCGATTGCGGTCAGCATGCCGAGCGCCAGGATGTCGACCTTCATGAGGCCGAGCGCGTCGATGTCGTCCTTGTCCCATTCGATGAAGGTGCGGTCCGGCATGGCGGCATTGTGGATCGGCACCATCTCGTCGAGGCGGCTTCGGGTGAGGACATAGCCGCCGACATGCTGGGAGAGGTGCCGGGGCAGGCCGACCAGCCGGTCGGTGATGGCCTTCAGCCGCGCAATTGCCGGGTTGGACAGGTCCATGCCGGCGTCGGTGACGCGGGCGTCTTCGAGTTGGCCGGAGAAGCTGCCCCAGACCATGGAGGCGATGCGGCTTGTCATGTCCTCCGACAGGCCGAGCGCCTTTCCGGCCTCTCGAACCGCGCTGCGGGGGCGGTAGTGGATGTGGGTGGCGGCAATTCCGGCGCGCTCGCGGCCGTAGCGGCGATAGATATACTGCATCACCTCCTCGCGGCGCTCATGCTCGAAATCCACGTCGATGTCGGGGGGTTCGGAGCGCTCCTCGGAAATGAAGCGGGAGAAGAGCAGGTCGTGCCGCATGGGATCGACGGCAGTGATTCCGAGCAGGAAGCAGACGGCGGAATTGGCGGCGGACCCGCGGCCCTGGCAAAGGATCCCCTCCCCTCTCGCCCAGGCGACGATGTCGTGGACGGTGAGGAAATAGGGGGCATAGTGCATCCGACCGATGAGGGAGAGCTCTTCGTCGATCTTGGACTGGAGGCTTGCAGGCACGCCTTCGGGATGGCGGGCAAGGGCTGCCTGCTGCACCAGATGCTGCAGCCATTGCTGCGGTGTTTGGCCGGCAGGAACAGGCTCGTCGGGATATTCATAGCGCAGGTCGTCGAGGTTGAAGCGGGCGCGATCGAGGAGATCGAGCGTGGCGGTGAGTGCTTGCGGGACATCGCGGAACAGGTGGGCCATTTCGGAAGGCGGCTTCACATGCCGTTCGGCGTTGGCAAGCAGGCGGCGCCCGGCTGAGCGGATGTCCGTCTTCAGGCGGATGCAGGCGAGGATGTCCTGCAGTGGCCGATCTGCGGGTGTTGCGTAGAGGCAGTCGTTGGTGGCGAGAAGCGGCAGGCCGAAGCGGGTGGCGAGGCCGGCGCGGGCAGCGAGGCGGCGGCGGTCTGCCCCCCTATGGTGCAGGGTTGCGCCGAGCCAGAGTCTGCCGGGCGCAATGGCCCTCAGGCGTTCGGGCATGTCGGCAGGGTCTGCGCGGTTGCCCGGCATCGCGATCAGCAGCAGGCCTTCTGCATGGGCTTCGAGATCGTCGGCCGTGAGGGTGCATTGGCCTTTTTCGCTGCGGCGGTTGCCCAGCGTGAGAAGGCGGGTGAGGCGGCCCCAGGCGGCGCGATCTTCGGCATAGGCAACGAGGTCGGGCGTGCCGTCTGCGAAGACGAGGCGGGTGCCGGGCAGGTAGCGGAAGGGCAGTTCCTCGCCGAGGTCTGCCTGGACTTCGCGCAGGGCGACATGGGCGCGGACCACGCCGGCAACCGTGTTGCGGTCGGCAAGGCCCATGCCCGACAGGCCGGCGCCAATGGCGGCGCCCAGCATGTCGCCGGGGTGGCAGGCGCCTTCGAGGAAGGAGAAGGCGCTGGCTGCGGCCAGTTCTGCATAAGCGGTCATGGCTGTGCAGCCATCAGGCGAACAGGCCGTGCATGTACCAGCGCGGCGGGGTGGTGGGGTGGTCGTAGAAGCCAGCGCGGAACAGCCAGAAGCGGCGGCCGTCTGCGTCCTCCACCCGCCAGTAATCGCGCGTGCGGCCGGCATCGAGCGTGCCGCTGCGGCTGCGCCACCATTCGGGCGCAAGGCGTTCGGGGCCTTCGGCCAGAGCAATGCGATGCTGGTTGCGGCGCCAGCGGAAGCGGTGTGGCGGGCCGTCGGGCACTTCGGCGAGCACCTCGACCGGCTCTGGAGGATCGAGCAGGAAGATGGGTCGCATCGGGGTTTCGCCGGGCATCATGTTTGGCCATTGCGCGGGGCTGCTGCTGCGGGCCGGCATGCGGCGCTGGGCGCATTCGGGGATGTGGCGGTCGGCTGGCTGCAGGCGGAGAAGCCGGTCAGCGCCGAAGCGGATCGACAGCCGGTCGATCAGCGCATCGAGCACGGCGCTGTTGCCGGAATCGCCATCAAGGGCCGGCTGGTTCGGGGCAAGCGGTTCGGCGGCGGCGACCTGGAGAGTGAGGCGGTCGTAGCCGAAACCCGGATCGAGCGGGTCTGCGAGGCCGGCGATGCGTTCGGCGAACAGGGCGGTGATGGCGCTGGCGTCGCGCGTTGGCCGGCCGCTTTCGATTCCCAACTGCTGCTGCGCACCGTCGGTGCGGAACAGGGTTGCGGTGAAGCGGCGCCCCCCCAGGCCGAGCCTGTTCAGCCGGGTTGCGGCGCGGGCGGCGAGCTGGGCAAGGATGCTGTCGGCAGCATCGGCGGTGAGCAGGGGTTCGGGCAGGCGGGCTTCGAAGCTGAGCGAGGGGGCTGATTTGCGGGGCCTGAGCGGTCTGACAAGCCCGGCCGTGATTCGATCAAGCGCGACAAGTGCATCGAGGCCGAAGCGCGCGGCTAGCGCACGGCGCGGGCGGGCGGCTATGTCGGCAAGTGTGCAAAGGCCGGCGCGG
>JBGTBK010000042.1:0-4184 GCA_041749355.1 Sandaracinobacter sp.
GCGCCAGCGCCACCCCGCGCAACCAGAACGCCCGCCAGCACCAGCGCAACCCCGGTGGCGCCCAGCAGCACTTGCCGCCGCACCGAAGCCAGGATCGGAATCTCCACGCCAAACGCCTTCAGCCCGCCGCCCACCAGCGCCCCAAGGATCGCCGCCACACCGCCTGCCACCAGCATCTCGCTCGGAGCCATCGCCACCCCCACAGTCCGCCGTCACACCCTAACCCCATTCGGCTGCCCCGCAAACGTCGGAAGGCCCGGCGGTGAGGGGACACGCCGGGCCTTCTTTGGCTTCCGCCGGGGGAGAGAGGGGAATCCCCGGCGAAACTGGGAAAGTGGGGCCCGGTGGCGGGGGGACTGGTCCCGCCACCGGGAGGCTTCGCTGGGGGAGAGAGGGGATATCCCCAGCAAAACCGGTCTGTTTGTCAGCCGCTTACTGGGCAGCCGCCAGCTGCGTCCGGCTGGCGATCGCTGCCATCTGCATCCGGCCGTCCCGAACCGCGTTGGCAACGCACAGCTTGTAGCCGGCCGTCTCCATCAGGTTCTTCACGTCCACGCCGCCCTCGGCGCAAAGCCTCTGGGCCGCCGCGTAAACCCGGCCTTCCACCGCCTGGCGGCCTTCCACCCGGCCCAGTTCGTACCGGCCCACCTCGATGCGGGCCTCGCGAACCTCCGAAGCTTCGGCCGGCGCGGCGGCAAAGCTGAGGACCGAAGCGCTGGCAACAATCGCCAGCACCAGGTTGCGGATCGAAGAGAAAGTGGTCGTCGTCATGTGCCTGCTCCTGTTGAAACCGTTCATGCCAACAGCACTGCATCCGCCGTGCCAACTGCCGGACCAGTTCGCAGACTCAATGAAAACAACAGCTTACCGAATCACGGTTAACCACAAACATTGCGGACCAATGAACGGCATCCAAATTTTCGGTTCATAATCCCAACTTTTGGGTCATTTCGCGATTGGCGCCATATGCCCTTCGCGCTTGACCGGGATCAACGACAGCGGTCCACCCCGGCCCCACCATCGATCCAACAAGAAGGAGAGCACCGCATGAGCCACATTCCCCAGTCCCTGCACGATCTCTATCCGGCCGACGCCGAGCTGCTCCGCCGCCTCAAGGCAGAGGATGCCCACTTCCAGCACCTCGCCACCCGGCTCGAAGCGCTGGATGATGCCATCCACGCAATCGACCTCGGCACAGACCCGGCCTCCGACGAGCGCACCGAGGAAACCTCGCGCGAACGCCTCGCCGTCCTCGACCAACTCGCGGCCCACATCTCCGCCGCCCGGGTTGCCTGACCAGACACGCCCGAAAGGCCCCCAGATGACAGCCATTGAAACCATCCGCGCCAACCTCGAACGCCGCCTCACCGATCTCGGCATCGAAGTCGCCCGCCTCGAAGCCGAATCCAGCCAGCCGCTCGAAGCCGACTGGGAAGAACAGGCCAACCAGATCGAGGACATGGAAGCATCCCAGGGTCTCGAGGCGCTGCGCGTCGCCGAGGCCCGCAGCATCCACGCAGCGCTGCGCCGCATGGACGAAGGCAGCTACGGCAAATGCAGCAAATGCGGCGCCGACATAGCCCCGGCCCGCCTCGCAGCCCTGCCCACCGCCACGCTGTGCATTAACTGCGCGCCCTGAGGTCGCGACGCATAAACTGCGCGCCCTGAGACGCAGCTCGACCGCCTCTTGACTCGGCTGCCCCTCCCCCGCACCCCGAACGCATGCTGCCGATAACCGACCCCGACATCCCAATGCTGGCGCAGGTGATCCAGCTCGCCATCGCCCCGGTCTTCCTGCTCACCGCAATCGGCGCCTTCCTCTCCGTCATCACCACCCGGCTCGGCCGGGTGGTCGATCGCGCCCGCCTCCTCGAAGCCTCCGTGCCCGAGGATGAAACCGCCCGCGCCCTCACCATCGCCGAACTCGCCGGCCTCGACCGCCGCATGCTCCTCGCCAACCGCGCGGTTGCCCTCTCGGTCTCGGCCGCGCTCACCATCTGCACCCTCATCACCGTGATGTTCATCTCGGCCGTCAGCCCGCTCCACCCGGATCAACTGGTGCCGGTCCTGTTCATCCTCGCACTCGTCCTGCTGATGGCAGCCCTTTTCGCCTTCGCGCTGGAAGTCCGCATTTCCATCCGCACCGTCCGCGTCCGCGCCGAACTCATTCGCAACGCCCCACGCCCGCCGGGTGACATCAGCTTCCGGGCCTGACACACTCCCCCCATATGAAGGAGCAGAGCCCATGAAGTTCGAAGTCGAAGTCGAAGCCACCCCCGCCGAAGCCCGCGCCTTCCTCGGCCTGCCGGATCTCACCCCGCTGCACGAAGCCTGGGTCGAGCGGATGAAGACCTTCACCCTCGATGGCCCAAGCGCAGAGGACTGGCAGAAGCTGATGAAGACCTGGACCAGCGGAATGCCCGGAATGACCGAAGGCTTCGAAGCCTGGCAGAAGCTGATGATGGGCGCGATGGCCAACCCGGTGACCGGCAATGTCCCGGCAAAGGCCGACAAGAAGGGCTGACCCGGCACCACTGCGGCCACGAAAAAGGGCGGCAGGTTTCCCTGCCGCCCCCCTTCCAACGCAACAGAACCCAGGTTCAGGCCGAAACCGCAGACGCCCCGCGCCGGCGCCGCACCACGCCGCCCACCAGCCCGAAGCCGGCAATCAGCATCGCCCAGGTCGCCGGCTCGGGGATTGCCGGAGTCACAGGCTTGGAAACATTGGCGGTGAAGCCGATGTTCTGGAAATCCACCTGGCGGTTGGTCCCGCTCAGGAAGGCCGTGACATAGCGGACGTTCAGGGGCGCCGCGAGGACGATGTCCTGTGCAAAGATTGCGGGCGACGCGCCAAGCGCTGGCATCACCGAAAGCGCCCCAACCTGCACATTCGCGCCGTTGAAGAAGGTGAAGTCCACATTGTCGACATCGAAGCTCTCGGAATCATAGTTCCAGAAGTGCAGGGTCGAGATGTCATATTCGATCTTGAAGTCGAACAGCAGCTCGAGACCGCCGCCAACCGCGTCGGCGGTGAACCAGATATGCGTGGTCTGGCTGTGGATCTCGGACGATGCCGCAGTCGGGGCATCGATGACCTTCTCGATCGTCTGGCCGTTGTTGAACGTGTTGTTGAAGGTGCCGGGCGACGTGCCGGGCCCGACGGCAACAGTGATCAGATCCTTGTTCAGATACACCGATGCCCCGGCGTCGGAAGCAGCCGAGATGGCAACACAGGCCAGAAGGCCAGGTACAAGCAGGTCACGCATTGCAGAACTCCCCTGTTCGGAAGATGTGCCCACCACACCCCCTCATCCGACCAAGCGCGCTGCAACGGAAAATCGGGTCATGACTTTTCGGATTCACCGCGAAGATTCTTGCCGCCCGGCAACTGTGCCCCTAGCTTCCCCGCATTGACGGGGGTCGATGATGGCTCGGAACCAGGGGCAACACCGCTCAAGGCTGCATCGATGAGCGTGGAAGCGCTCATCCAGCGCTGGCGCGAAGGCGACACCACCGCCCGCGACGATCTGGTCGAGCTGCTCTACCCCGAACTGCGCATGATCGCGTCCGCCCAGCTCCGCCGCGAGCGCCACGTCTCCTTCTCCTCCGGAGACCTCATCAACGATGCCATCCTGCGTCTCGTGAAGATGGGCCGCATCGACATCGCAGACCGCGCCCACATCATCGCATTGGCCGCCCGGCTGATGCGCAACATCCTCGTCGATCACGCCCGCCAGAAGGGCACCGACAAGCGCCAGCACCAGAAGGTCGAACTGAACCCCGAAATCGACGGCGACCAGCGCGTTGACCTGATTTCCCTCGAAACCGCGCTGATGCGTCTGGGGGCAATCGACATGCAATTGGCGGAGCTGGTGGAAATGCGATATTTCGGCGGAATGGCGCTCGGCGACATCGCCGTCGTCACCGGCCTGTCCGAGGCAACCCTCAAGCGCCGCTGGCGAACCGCCCGCGCCTGGCTGCAGGACGCCGTCGAAAACCCCATCGATGCCTGACACAAAGGGCCAGGATCCCCTGCGCGTCGAGCGCGAAGCCATCGGCCTGTTCGACGACCTGCTCGACATCCCCGAAACCAGCCGCGCCCGCTGGATCGCCGAACGGACCGCAGACCCCGCCGTCAAGGACCGCCTCGCCGAACTCCTCGAGGCCGACCGCATCGCCTCGCT
>JBGTBK010000043.1:0-3804 GCA_041749355.1 Sandaracinobacter sp.
CCGAGCTGCGGGCGTCGCCGCCCGACCCGGCGATCGAGGGGCTGATGCTGAAGCGCCGCGACAGCCCCTATGTGCCCGGGCGCCGGGCCGGGCTGTGGTACAAGTGGAAGCGCGCACCCCTGAATGCCGACTGCGTGCTGATGTATGCCCAGCGCGGGCACGGCAAGCGGTCGAGCTTCTACTCGGATTTCACCTTCGGGGCCTGGGCGGTGGACGGCCAGCTTCTGCCGGTCGGCAAGGCCTATTTCGGATTCACCGATGCCGAGCTGAAGTGGCTGGACCAGTGGGTGCGCACCCACACGACAAACCGCTTCGGGCCGGTCCGCGAGGTGGAGAAGAGCCTGGTGCTGGAAGTTGCCTTCGATGCGATCGGGCCGTCCACGCGGCACAAGTCGGGGCTTGCGATGCGGTTCCCGCGCATTTCGCGGATTCGCACAGACAAGCCGGCGGCAGAGGCCGACACGCTGGAGACCCTTCGCGCGCTGGGCGCGTGACAGTCGGAGCCGCAGGGCTGGCCGGACAGGCCAAATGGGCGCATGGTAGCGGCGGACGGCGTCTTTCGTCCCGCGTCCACCCGGCGCCCAACAGGACAGTTTCAAGTGGCCCATCTGCAGCTCATCTATGTGTCCCGGTCCTTCGGGTTCGATTCCGCAACGCTGGCGGGCATCCTGCTCGATGCCAGGCGCTGCAACAGCCGCGACGGGATCAGCGGCTCGCTCGTCTGCCGGGAGGATCTGTATCTGCAGTTGCTGGAGGGGCCGGAGGCGGCCGTCGAAGTCTGCTTTGCCCGGATTGCGAAGGACGACCGGCACCTGAATGTGCGCCTGATATCGAGGCGGATGGTGGCCGAGCGGCTGTTTGCCGAGTGGGCGATGCGGGATGATCCGGCACGGTCCTGGATGTGGAGCGCGCAGGAGGTTGCAGACGGTGCAGCGGATCGGGCAACGGCTGATGAGGTGATCGCCATCTTCGAGCGCTTGGCCCGGGAACCCGCGGACCAGGGTTCGCCCTGCCCGATGGCGCGCAGCTAGCCTCGGGCAGCCTGCTCGAGCATGCGGCGCGCAATGGCGCGCATGTCATTGTCCACCATGTCGGGGCCGATCGCGCTCATCACCAGCAGACCTTCGCGAACGGCGCCCACAAGCCGGGCGAGCTTGACCGGATCATGGGCCGATGAGACGCCGCCAGCCTTCTGGGCGGCAGCCAGCCGCTCGCCGAACAGGGCCGAAATGCTGCGGTAGTGCCGGTCCATAATGGCATGGATGCGCGGGTTTCGCGTTGCCTCTGCATGGAGGTCGAAGGCGAGTGCCCCTTCGAGCAGCTTGCCGGGCTCATTGTAGGGGAGCGACATGAACTCCGACGAGGAAACGGCCGCACCCAGAAGATCGTCCAGCGACACCAGGCGTTCGGCATAGCGGCGGATTGCCGCAAGATCGGCCTCGGCCATGGCCTCGATCAGCGCCTCCTTGGAGGCAAAATAGTAATAGAGGTGGCCGGGTGACATCCCGGCTTCCTTGCATATGCTTGCAATGGAGGTGCCGCGAAGGCCATCGCGGATGAAGGCGCGGGCGGCGGCCTGCAGGATTTCGCTGCAGCGCTGCGCTTCGCGCTCGGGATCGCGCTTTCGGGCCATCGCCCGGCGGTTACCCCCTTGACGGCGGGCACGCAAGATTTAATAGGCCGAACGTTCGCTCTAAGAATTTGCGGGAGTAGCTGCCGGTGCCCTGGATTGCGCTCAGGATGCTGACTGGGGACCGGGTGAAATATTTCGGCCTGATCTTCGGCATCGCCTTTTCCACCCTGCTGATCGGCCAACAGGCGACTTTGTTCACCAACCTGATGCTGCGCGCGGCATCCGGCGTGTTTGCGGTCAGCGAGGCGGACATCTGGGTGATGGACCCCAAGGCCCAGGGCACGGACGCGACACTGGCGCTGCCATCGACCGCGCTGGAGCGGGTTCGCGGGGTGCCCGGTGTGCTGTGGGCCGTGCCCCATCTGCGCGAGGCCGGCAGCGTGCGGACATCGGAAGGCGCGCTGGAACGGGTGAGCGTGGTGGGGGTGGACGATGCGACGCTGGTTGGCTTGCCGTCGACCATCGTGGAAGGTGCGCGCCACGACCTGTTTCGCCGCGACGCGATCATGGTGGACACGGTGGGGTTCGGAAAGATCTTCCCCGACGCAACCAGCGGTGCCGGCCTCGAACTCGAACTGAACGACCGCCGCGCACTGATCGTGGGACGGGTAGACACCAACCCCACCTTCACGGCGGGCGTGATCTTCTACACCCGCTATTCCAGTGCGCTTGGCTTCGTGCCCGGCACCCGCAACCGGATGACCTTCGTGATCGCCAAGGCCGCGCCGGGCGAGGACCCCCGCGAAGTCGCGAAGCGGATCGAGGCGCGCACCGGCCTGAAGGCGCGCGAACGGCGCGACTGGGTCTGGGACAATATCGGCTTCATCGCGTCGAGCACCGGGATCCCGTTCAACTTCGGGATCACAGTGCTGCTGGGGATCATCGTGGGCGTGGCGATCGTGGGGCTGACCTTCAGCCTGTTCATCCGCGACAACATCAAGCAGTTCGGCGCGCTGAAGGCGATCGGGGTCACGAACGGCGGCATCCTCAAGATGGTTCTCACGCAGTCCGTCTGGATCGCAGTGCTCGGCTACGGCCTCGGCGCGGCCTTCACGGCGGCCTTCATCTGGGGCACCAGCGGCACCAGCCAGTTCAAGGGTTTCTTCCTGCCGGCCGAGATCATGGCCGGCGTTGCTGTCCTGGTGTTCGTGATGGTGATCCTGACGGGGCTGTTCGCGGTGCGCGGCGTGCTGAAGCTGGAGCCGGCCGAGGTGTTCCGATGAGCGCGCCTGCGCCCGGAACACGCGGGCAAACAGAAATCGCCCAACCCGCGATCCGCATCGAAGGCATTACCAAGAGCTTCGGCAGCGGCGACACCCGGGTCGAGGTGCTGCGCGGAATCTCCGCCGACATCGAAGCCGGGCGGCTCACCTATCTTGTCGGCGAGTCCGGTTCGGGGAAAACAACGCTGATCTCGATCATCGCCGGCATCCTGTTTCCGGACGCTGGCCGGGTGAGCCTGTTCGGAACCGACATCTACGACCTGTCGCGCAACGATCTCGTCCGCTTTCGCCTGAAGAACATCGGCTTCATCTTCCAGCAGTACAATCTGCTGCCAACGCTGACAGCTGCCCAGAATGCCGCCGTGCCGCTGATCGCGGCGGGAATGAAGCGCAGCGAAGCTGTTGCGCGCGGCGCTGCCGTGCTCGAGCGGCTGGGCCTTGGCACCCAGGCGAACCGGCTGCCGCGCCAGCTCTCGGGCGGCCAGCAGCAGCGCGTCGCGATCGCCCGCGCGCTGGTCCACGAACCAAGGCTTGTCGTCTGCGATGAACCGACGGCAGCACTCGACGCGGCCTCTGGCCGTCGGGTGATGGAGCTTCTGAAGGACGTGGCGCTTGGGGCCGACCGGGCTGTTCTCATCGTCACCCACGACAACCGAATCTTTTCGCTCGCCGACCGCATCATCGGGATGGAGGACGGCCGGATCACCCATGATGGGGCAGAGGCCCCGCAAGAGGCCAATCCATGACACGACCGAGTTTCAGCCGCTACGGCCTCCCCCTCCTTGCGCTTCTTGGCCTTGCCTTTGCCGCCTGGGTGGTGCTGTCGGGCCGGCCCGATCGCAGCATGACCGAGCCGACGATCACGCCGCCGCGCGTGCCCCAGTCCCAGGTGGCGGGCGGCACGGTTGCCGGCGCAGGGCTTGTCGAGCCGTCGTCCGAGCTGGTGCA
>JBGTBK010000044.1:0-1621 GCA_041749355.1 Sandaracinobacter sp.
TGCGCCACCGCGTCCGACCGGTCTGCCGCAAGCACGGCTGCGCCCTCGCGTCCGAACTGCAAGGCCGCCGCCCGCCCGATGCCAGAGGCCGCCCCCGTCACCAGCACCACCCGTCCCTGAAAGCGCATCGCCCGTCTCCCCAATGTCCTGCCCCATCGTCGGGGCTTGCAAGGCAGCACACAACCCGCCAGCAATGGGAGCCATGGGCGACCTCATCCTCGCAATCGACAGCGGCACAACTTCCACCAGGGCGCTCGCCTTCGACCTTTCGGGCCGGATCGTGGCAGTGGCCCAGCACGCCATCACCCAGCACTTTCCGCATCCCGGCTGGGTCGAACATGACCCAGCCGAGATCTGGGCCCTGACCGACAGGGCGGTGCGCGAAGTGCTGGCCGAAGTGGGCGACCGCGTCCACGCCATCGGCCTCACCAACCAGCGCGAGACCATCGTCTTCTGGTCCAGACGAACCGGCCAGCCGCTCGGCCCCGCAATCGTCTGGCAGGACCGGCGAACGGCAGACCGCTGCGCGGCGCTTCGCGAAGCCGGGCACGAAGCCGAAGTCCAGGCGCTGACCGGCCTCCTCCTCGACCCCTATTTCTCCGGCACCAAGATCGGCTGGGCGCTGGAGAACTGGGCGCACGTAACGGCCGCCGCCGACAGCGGCGATCTCGCCATCGGCACGGTCGAAAGCTGGCTCTTGTGGAACCTCTCGGGCGGCGCCGCCCACCTGACCGACGCAACCAACGCCTCGCGCACCCTGTTGATGGACCTCGGCAAGGTCGAATGGTCGCCCCGCCTTCTCGATCTTCTGGGCGTTCCGGCCTCTGCGCTTCCGGCAATCGCGCCAACCGCCGGCCTGATCGCTGAAACCACTCGCTACGGCCGCCCGCTGATGATCGCAGGGCTCGCCGGCGACCAGCAGTCCGCCACCATCGGCCAGGGCTGTTCCACGCCCGGAATGGCCAAATGCACCTATGGCACCGGCATCTTCATGCTGGCCAACGCCGGCGCCACTCCGCCCGTCAGCCGCAACCGCCTGCTCGCAACCTTCCTGTCCTCGGCGCCCCGCGCCTATGCGCTCGAAGGTTCGATCTTCGTCGGCGGCAACGCCGTCAAATGGCTGCGCGACGGCCTCGGCATCCTGGATGCCGCCTCCGAATCCGAAGTGCTTGCCCGCTCGGTTCCCGACAGCGGCGGGGTCAGCTTCGTCCCCGCCTTTGCCGGCCTCGGCGCGCCGCACTGGCAGCCGCACGCCCGCGGAACCCTCACCGGCATCACCGGTGGCACCACGCGGGCCCATATCGTCCGCGCCACGCTGGAGGCGATGGGCCAGCAGACGGCAGACCTGATCGACGCCTTCCGCGCCGACGGTGTCACCCCCTCCACCCTGCGCGTGGATGGCGGAATGGTCGCCAACGAATGGCTTTGCCAGGACATCGCCGACGCAACTGGCCTGCTGGTGGAACGCCCCCGCAGCATCGAAACCACCGGCCTTGGGGCTGCCATGCTGGCCGCAGTCGGAACCGGCCTGTTCGCAGACCTGCCATCTGCCGAAGCCGCGATGGTCCACGCAGACCGGCGCTTCGAACCGGCAAGCACGGCCGACCAGCGCGCCGGCCGC
>JBGTBK010000045.1:0-5862 GCA_041749355.1 Sandaracinobacter sp.
GCTCCTCGAGGAAGGCGGCGGCGCGGGTGCGGGAGGCGCGGGGCGGCAGGGTGAGGCGCACCGTTCGCGAGGCTGTGCACAGGCGGATGGAGATCCGGCGCGCGCGCGGGTTTACCTGCACGAGAAGCGGCAGCCCCTCCACCTCGCTGACCATCTGGGTGGAAGCAGGGCGGGCCGCGAAGGGGTTTGGAAACCTCAAACCGCGTCGTTGGCCGAGGCGAACCTGTCGAGATAACGGCGCGTGATTCCTTCGACAGGCATCACCACGAAGACATCGACTGTGTTGAACTGCCTGTCCACGAAGGCACCGTCGCCCACCATTGCACCAACCCTGAGGTAGCCCTTGACCAGCGGCGGCAGCGCCCGCTGCGCCGCCTTCAGATCATAGCTGCCCGGCGCCAGCAGGTCCATCGGGCAATCCACGAGGGCGCGGGCGCGCAGGGGTGCCGGGGCGAGATGGTGGTGGTGGAGGTAGGACAATTCGGCGGCATGGGCATCCGGATCGGTGCCGTGCAGCGAGGCGCAGCCGAACATGTGGCTGATGCCATGGGCTGCGAGATAGGTTGCGATCCCGCGCCAGAGCAGGCTGATGGTTGTGGTGGTGCGGTGCTCGGGGGCGACGCAGCTGCGGCCGAGTTCCAGAAGCTGGCGGCCTTCCGTGCTGGCAGCGGTAAGGGGCGAAAGGTCATATTCGCCGGCCGAGTAGAAGCCGCGATGCAGTTCGGCGACGACCTGGCGCAGCATCCGGTAGGTGCCGACGACCTGCGGGCGGCCATCCTCGCCATGGTCGATGACCAGCAGATGGTCGCAGATCTGGTCGTAGTCGTCGATGTCGCGGCGGACGGCCTGCATCGCGAGCGTGGGGCGGGCGCCCATTTCCTCGTAGAAGATGCGGTAGCGCAACGCCTGGGCCGCGGCGATCTCTTCCTCGGAGGTTGCAATACGGACATCGAGCTGGCCCGAGCGGTGGATGTGGGGTGCCCGCGCCAGCAGATGCGGGGCGACTGCCGTGAGTGCAAGCGAATGATGGAGCATCGAAATCCGTCGCCTCCTCGCCTTCGGGCGCCTGCTACGGTGCAGGGCCAATCCGCGGTCATTAGCGACGGATTGTGACAATCGCTGGGGGCGGTTGCTTTGGAGCAGATTGCCTTATGTGGCGTGCGGAAGCGGGGCTGTGGTCTCGGGCGCGGGCGGGTCGCGGCGCATGAGGATCCAGAAGAGCAGGATGCCGGGGACTGCGAGAAGGGTAGTGAGGAGGTAGAAGTTCACGAAGCCAAGCGTTTCGATGAGGGCCCCGGCAGTTGTGCCCTGCACAAAGCGGCCGAGAATTGACGCCATTGCGGACAGAAGGGCGAACTGGGTGGCGGTGAAGCGCAGATTGCACAGCCAGCTGAGGTAGGCAACGACTGCGACGCCGCCCATGCCGCTGGCAAAATTCTCGAACCCCATGGTGACGGCGAGTGCCCAGTTCACCGGCCCCATGGTGGCGAGCCAGGCGAACATCAGGTTCGAAATGCCCATCAGGAACAGCGAAAGCATGACCGACTTCATCATGCCGATGCGGGCGTAGACGAGGCCGCCGATGAAGATGCCGACGAGGAAGGCGACAAGGCCGAAGCCGACGTCGTAGAGGGCGATCGCGTCCTTGGAGAAGCCGAGGTCTGCGAGCAGGAGCCGCAGCGACAGGTTGGCGAGCGTGTCACCGATCTTGTGGACGACCACGAACAGCAGGACGAGCCACGCGTTGGGACGGCGCAAGAAGTCGGCGAGTGGCGCAATGAAGGTGGTGGCAACGCGCTGCAGGAAGGGTTCGGCTTTCTCAGTGGTGAGAATGGCGACGCGGCGCACAGGCTCGCCCAGAAGGAGACCGGCTGCGGCGGCCGGCAGGGCGAACAGGGCAGCGGCCGCGTAGGCTGTGTTCCAGCCGGCGCGCTCGGCGACCACGAGGGCAAGTGCGCCTGCGCCCGCCGAGCCCAGACGCCAGCCATATTGGCTCATGCCCGAGCCGGCGCCGAGCTGCTCGGGCTTCAGGCTGTCGATGCGGAAGGCGTCGATGATGATGTCGAAGGTGGCGCCGAAGAAGGCGACGGCCATGGTGGCCGCAATCATGGCGGGCATGTTCGCGACCGGATCGACCTGCCCCATGACGATGATGGCGGCGAGCGTGCAGGCCGCGATGGTGAAGAGCCAGGCGCGGCGCTGGCCGACCGCATTGGCCAGCAGGGGCAGGCGGATGCGATCGATGAAAGGGGCCCAGAGGAACTTGATGTTGTAGAAGAGGAAGATGAGCGCGAAGGCCGTGACGGTCTTCTTCTCGATGCCGGATTCGGCGAGCCTTGTGGTGAGGGTGGAGGCGATCATCGCGAAGGGCGCGCCTGACGACAGGCCGAGCAGCAGGGCGCCGATCGGTTCTTTCTGGAGATAGGGGCGGAGTGCATCCCCCCAGCGGCCTTGCGGCGATGCGATCTGGTTCATGTGGGCGCCTTCCTGCCCGCTTTTCCTGCCGTTGGAAACAGGGTTGCGGCAGGTGGGGAGCAGGGCGCATCATGATGCCCATGAACGCGCCCTTCGAACCGCGGCGGCGGACGCCGACAAACGCACAAGTGCGGCTTGCCGCGCAGTGCCGGGACGCTGCTGCGCCCGCGGCGTACCACCGCTCCACGGTTCCTGCGTCGGTCTATCTGGAGGCAGAGCGGTTTGCTGCCGAACGTGCGCATCTGTTTGGCGCGCTGCCGGTGGTTCTGGGGCCGAGCGCTATGCTGCCCGAGGCGGGCATGGCGATGACGCACGATGGCTTTGGCGCGCCGCTGCTGTTGCTGCGCGATGGGCGGGGCGCCTTGCGGGTATTCCTGAACGCCTGTCGGCACCGGGGCACGCGGCTGCTGGATGCGGCCGAGCCGGTGAAGGAGCCGCTGGTGGTGTGCCCCTATCACGCCTGGGCCTATGGGCTGGACGGGCGGCTGAAGGGGGTGCCGCGGCCGGAGACCTTTCCGGGGCTGGACAAGGCCGGGATGGGGCTGGTGGAGGTGCCGTCGGTGGAGGCGGGCGGGCTGATCTGGGCCACGCCGCACCGGCCGGACGTTGCCGATTTCGGCCTGGCGCAGGGTGCGCTGGCGGCTGATTTTGATGCGCTCGGGCTTGGGGAGATGCACCTCTATGCGCGGCGGACGCACCGGGTCGCGTCCAACTGGAAGCTGATCATGGACGCGTTCCTTGAGAGCTACCATGTGAAGCGGCTGCACCAGAACTCGATCGGGCGCTTCTTCGAGGACGGGGTGACATCGGGCGACGCGGTGGGCCCGCACATGCGATCTGCCGTGGCGCGGCTGGGTGGCCTTGAGGGTGTCGACCTGGAGGACTGGCCGGCGCTGCGCCGGATCGTGACCTATGCCTATCAGCTGTTTCCGGCGACCGTGCTGGTCGCATCGCCCGACTATGTGAACCTGATGGTGCTGATGCCGCAGGCGGTGGACCGAACGCTGGTCGAGGATTTCATGCTGATCCCCGAGAAACCCATGACGGCGGAAGCCGAGGCGCATTGGGCAAAGAGCTGGGCGCTGCTGGACGGGCAGGTGTTCGGGACCGAGGATTTCGGCGCTGCCGAGGCCGGGCAGAAGGGTCTTTCGAGCGGGGCCATTGCCGAGCTGGAACTTGGCGGGCTGGAACAGGGCATCCGGCGGTTCCACGAGACGGTGGAGGCGGTGCTCGCCAGCGCAAGGGGCTGATCGAGGTGTTCGCGGAGCGACGGCCGGCAGCAAAGCTGCCGAGTCCGCCTGAGGCAAGAACAAGGGACAGGAAGGGTCCGGCAAGCCGGACTCGTCGGACGGGTTCGCTGGCCTGCAGGCCAGCGCCCCGCCGGCCGTCGCTGCGCGGAGTCGCCGATCAGTGCTGCGCACTGACGGTCGCCAGCTACGCGATGATATCCGGAATCAGCTGGTCCTGGATCAGCGCCATCTCGTCCTTCAGCCGAAGCTTGCGCTTCTTCAGGCGGGCGATCTGCAGCATGTCGGCGGTGGCGGAGCGGGCGAGCGCGTCAATGGCGGCATCCAGGTCGCGATGCTCCTCTTTCAGCGCATGCAGCCGGGCTTTCAGCTCCGCTTCGTCCATCCCCACCTCTTGGCTCAGCCGGTGCCCGAAGCAGCATGCCCGCCAGTTGCGACGGGTGCAGGGCCCCTGACGCCATTGGCTGCTGGGGCGGCTGGCGTCAACGGCTGCGGCCGAGTCGTTCGGGCTGTGCGGGCTTGCCACTTCGCGCAGACGCTGCATGTTGGGGCATGATCGGCTGTTGCCCGCCATATCCGGCATATTGAACGGCCTGGCTGAACATCGCTGACAAGTGGCCGTAGCCATGATTTACTTGGAATCCCGCGTCCTAGCCCGGGCGCCCGGCACAGCGAAAGGACATGCTCCATGGCAAGTTCCCACCAAGAGGCCCTGACCGCCCGTCATGCACAGATCGACGGGATGATCGCCGCCGAGATGCACCGCCCGCTGCCGGATTCGACCCGCCTTGCGCAGCTGAAGCGGCAGAAGCTGAAGCTGAAGGAAGAAGTGACGGGGATCAGCCGGAAGGGTTAGTTCGGCCCGCTGCGGATTGGGAGCGGCCGCGGGCATCGCCCGCGAATCCGCTGTAGGCCAGTGGAAGAAGAGCAAGGAGGAGGGTCAGGCAAAGCCTGACTCGTCGGACGGGTTCGTCGGGCTGAAGCCCTCCGCCCCGCCGGCCGGACGCTGCGGCGAGTCCGCAGGCCTTCCCCGGATTTCGCCGAAATCCGGGTCCAGGCTGCGGCCGCCTTCGCTAGTCGTCCCGACTGACCCGCTCTTCCCTTTCATGCCGCTCCTGTGCTTCGAGCGTCATGGTCGCGATCGGACGGGCTTCGAGGCGAGGTAGCGAGATGGGTTCGCCGGTGATCTCGCAATAGCCATAGTCGCCGGTCTCGATGCGGCGCAGCGCCGAATCGATCTTGGAAATCAGCTTGCGCTGCCTGTCGCGCGTGCGGAGTTCCAGCGCCCAGTCGGTTTCGGAAGAGGCCCTGTCGGTCTGGTCCGGCTCCTGGATGGGGCCTTCCTTCAGCGTGTCGAGTGTGGCCTTGGCCTCGAGCGCAATGTCGGCCTTCCATTTCAACAGCTTGGCCCGGAAATAGGCAAGCTGCCGATCGTTCATGAAGGGCTCGTCTTCGTCCGGGCGATAGTCCTTGGGGAGTTCGATCCGCTCGAGCTCGGCGAGCAGGCTCGCATGCTCGATGATGTCCGCGCCGTCCCGCTCTGCATGCACATCCGTCATGTTCGCACCCTCCTCGACCGCCACAGTCCCCGCGGTGCCAGTCCGTCCAGCGTCTGCCTGCGCCACATCCCGGCTGACAGTCACCAGCTTGATCCGGAAGGGGTCTGCATGGTCTCTCTCCCGTTCTCAACCTGCCGCGGCCATAGCGGAGCGGCCCGGTGCGGGCAAGGCGAAGCCACTCGAATGCGACGAAAAAATCCCGAACCTCGGAGAAACCGTGTCAGGGCCTGCGAAGGCGGGGCTGGGCTGTGCCGCCATTGGCCGCAGCGCGTGCGATGACATCGGACAGCTGTTCGACGCGGCAGGCCATCCAGTGGGCGTTCGCGTGCAGCAGGGTCTGGCGATCGAGCAGCACGCCGATGTGGCCTGGCCACCAGGCAATGTCGCCGCGCTGCGCATGGGCCGGATCGACTTCGGTCGCGAGGTCGGCAAACTGCATGTCGCTGTCGCGCCGGCAGGCATGGCCGGCGATCTGGCGGGCCAGCTGGATGACGCCGGAGCAATCAATCCCGGCGCGGCTGCGGCCGCCCCAGCGGTACGGCGCGCCGACGAAGCGCAGCGCGACATCGACCCAGTCGAGC
>JBGTBK010000046.1:0-5396 GCA_041749355.1 Sandaracinobacter sp.
GCCGATGTTGCGGGAAAGCGCCTCGATTTGCGGGCCGACGCCCGCGAAGCGGCTTGTGGGCAGCACCGACGGGCTGGCAACGGGGTGCAGGATCGCGCCGTCCCAGCGGAAGGTCTGGCCCTCTGCCGGGTCGGCTGCTGCGGGCTCGGGGCCTGCAAGCCGGTCGAGACTGTGGGCGATGCGCAACAGGGCGGCGGCGATATCGTCTGGCATGACTTGTGCCTAGCGCAGCTGCCACCATTTGAAAAACACACAGCTGCCGTGTAAGCGCGGCACCTTGCCTTCCACCTCACCCGAGGGATGACCCATGTTTTCGACCCCAGCCTATGCCCAGGCGGCAACAGCCGCTCCCGGCGGCGCCTCTGCCTTTCTCGTCCAGATCGTTCCGCTGCTCCTGCTGTTCGTGATCTTCTGGTTCCTGATCATCCGCCCGCAGCAGCAGAAGCTGAAGGCGCACCGCGCGATGGTGGACGCCGTGAAGAAGGGCGACGATGTCGTCACCGGCGGCGGCCTTGTCGGCAAGGTCTTCAAGGTGACCGACAACGAAGTCGAGATCGAGCTGGCGCCCAATGTGAAGGTGCGCGCGCTGAAGGGCACGCTGTCGAGCGTGACCCCGCGCGGGAGCCCGGCTGCCGCAAACGACGCCAAGGCCTGACACCTCCATGCTGGACTTCCCGCCCTGGAAGGTGTGGGCCATCGCGCTCACGATTCTTGCAAGCATCCTGTTCACCCTGCCCAACTTCCTGACGGAAGAGCAGGCGGCTGACCTGCCGACCGGCGTGCCCAGCCAGCAGCTGAACCTGGGTCTCGACCTGCGCGGCGGAAGCCATATCCTGCTGGAAGCCGATCCGGCCGATGTGGCAAAGGCTCGGCTGGAAACGCTGGAAGAGATAGTCCGGCAGGAACTGCGCGAAGCCGATGGGGGGCCGATCCCCCATCTCGACATGTCGGTCCGCGACGGGTCGGTCAGCTTCACGGTTCGCAACCCCGGCGATGTGGACCGGGCGGTGGAGACCATGCGCGCGGTCTCGCGCCCGGTGGGCCAGCTTTCGGCGCAGCGCGACATCGAGGTGAACCTCGCGGATTCGACCCGGATTTCCGTCCGCCCGACCGCGGCCGGCCTTGCGGCCGAGACCGATGCGGCAATGGGGCAGGCGGTGGAGGTGATCCGCCGCCGGATCGACGAGCTTGGCACGCGCGAGCCGACCATCATCCGCCAGGGCGACACCCGCATCGTTGTGCAGGTGCCCGGCCTGCAGGATCCGGCCGCGCTGAAGGCGCTGCTGGGCAAGACCGCCAAGCTGGAGTTCAAGCTGGTCGACATCGATGCCGACCCGACCATGGCCGCCGAGGGCCGTGCCCCTCCGGGCAGCCAGGTTGTGCCCAATGCCGAGGGCGGGGTGATCGTGGTGAAGCGCCGCGTGCTGATTTCCGGCGACCAGCTCGTCGACAGCCAGCCGAGCTTCCAGGAAGGCCTGCCGGTCGTCAGCTTCCGCTTCGACAGCATCGGCGGCAAGCGCTTTGCCAAGGCCACGCAGGAGAATGTGGGCCGGCCCTTTGCCATCATCCTCGACGGGCAAGTGATTTCCGCGCCGCGGATCAACGAGCCGATCCTTGGCGGGTCGGGCATCATCCAGGGCAATTTCACCACCGAAAGCGCGAACGAACTCGCGATCCTGCTGCGCTCGGGCAAGCTGCCCGTGGAGCTGACCGTGATCGAGGAGCGGACCGTCGGCCCCGATCTTGGCGCCGACTCCATCCGGGCAGGCGCCATCGCCTCGGTGCTGGCCACCCTGTTCGTCGCGCTGTTCATGGTCATGACCTATGGGCGCTTTGGCGTCTATTCGGTGGTGGCGCTGTTCCTGAACGCGATCCTCGTCTTCTCGGTCATGTCGGCGCTGGGTGCCACGCTGACCCTGCCGGGCATCGCGGGCTTCGTGCTCACCATCGGCGCGGCAGTCGACGCCAACGTTCTGATCAACGAACGCATCCGCGAGGAATTGCGCAAGGGCCGCCCGGTGATTGCGTCCATCGAGACCGGCTACAAGGAAGCGTCGCGGACCATCTTCGATGCCAACGTCACGAACGTGATCGCGGCCGTCATCATGTTCTGGTTCGGCTCCGGCCCGATCAAGGGCTTTGCAATCGTTCTGACCATCGGGATCATCACCTCGGTGTTCACGGCCGTGACCGTGACCCGGCTGCTGGTGTCGTGGTGGCTGCGGTCCAAGCGGCCTCAGGCCCTGGTGCTGTAAGGAAGTCTCGCCATGCGGCTCATCAAGCTCATTCCCGACAACACCAACATTCCCTTCCTGAGCTGGCGGAATGTCGCCATCTGGGCGTCGATTGCGCTGATCGTCGGCTCGATTGCGCTGGTTGCGATCCGTGGCCTGAACTTCGGCGTCGATTTCGCCGGCGGCCTGATGATGGAAACCCGCTTCTCGCAGCCGGCCGAGCTCGACAAGCTTCGCCAGACGGTTGCAACCGCAGGCGCGGGCGAGGGCAATCTGCAGACCTTCGGAGACCCCAACACGGTCTCCATCCGGCTGCCGCTGCCGCCGGGCGACGACGCGGCCGTGCAGCAGGTGGTCGGCGAGGTGCAAGCCAAGATCAAGGCCGAATACCCGGATGCCCAGTTCCGCCGGGTCGAAACGGTGTCGGGCAAGGTCTCGGGCGAGCTGATCCGCGACGGGGCGCTTGCCATGCTGCTCGCGATGATCGGCATCTCCATCTACATCTGGTTCCGCTTCGAATGGCAGTTCGGGGTGGGCGCATTGTTCGCGTTGGTCCACGACGTGGCGCTGACGCTGGGCTTCTTTGCGCTGACCCAGCTGGAGTTCGACCTGAACATCGTTGCCGCGATCCTGACCATCATCGGCTATTCGCTGAACGACACCATCGTGGTCTATGACCGGATTCGGGAAAACCTGCGCAAATACCGAAAGATGGGGATCGAGGAGGTGCTGAACCTGTCGATCAACGAGACGCTGTCGCGCACCATCGTCACCTCGATCGCGATGATGATTGCGCTTGGCACGCTGGTTGTGCTGGGCGGATCAGTGCTGTTCGGCTTCTCGGTCGCGATGCTGCTGGGGATCGTGATCGGCACCTATTCGTCGATCTTCATCGGGGCCCCGATCCTGCTGTGGCTGGGTGTGAGCCCGCAGAGCTTCCTGCCATCGGACGCGGGCGACCCCGAGGCGCGCATGAAGGCCCGGGCAGCCGCCGAGCGCGGGCAGGTTTGAGCGGCCTGCGCTTCAAGCCGGGCGCTTCGCTGATCGAAGGCCGGGCAGCAGATGGCTGGGTGGTGCAGGGTCGCTTCTATCCCCCCGGCGCTGCTCGTTGCGGCCGGCTTGGCGCAGAGCATCCCGGGCCTTGTGCTGGAGACGCTGGATGCGGCGGATCTGCCTGCGCTGGAGGGCGTTGACCTGCTGCTGCTGGGAGCAGGCCCAAGCCTGAGGCGCCCGCCACGGAGCTTCGTCGACGGCGCACGTGCGCGGGGCTGGCGGGTGGAGCCGATGGACAGCGCAGCTGCCGCGCGCACCTTCAACGTGCTCGTCGCCGAGGAGCGACTGGTGGCGGCTCTGATCCTCTAGCGCTGGCTATTCAGCAGCCAGCGCTGCCTGCTCGCTGCCCAGCAGCCTTGCCCGCGCGGCGGCATATTCGCGCTTCAGGCGGGCGATCAGTTCGCCGGCCGGCAGGACCGCCTTGATTGCGCCGATGCCCTGGCCCGAGCCCCAGATGTCGCGCCAGGCCTTGGCGTCGGTGTTGCCGCCGGAGCCGAAGTTCATGGTGCTGTAGTCGCCCTTGGGGAGATTGTCCGGGTCGAGGCCGGCGGCCACGATCGACGGGCGGAGATAGTTGCCCGACACGCCGGTGAAGAGGTCGGAATAGACGATGTCGGAGGCCTGGCCCTCGACGATCGCCTGCTTGTAGCGTTCGTCTGCACGCGCCTCGGTGGTGGCGATGAAGGCGGAGCCCATGTAGCCGAAATCGGCCCCCATCGCTTCGGCGCCCAGGATGTTGGCGCCGGTGCCCATTGCGCCAGAGAGCGCCAGCGGGCCGTCGAACCATTCGCGGATTTCCGACACCAGCGCGAAGGGCGACAGCGTGCCGGCATGGCCGCCGGCGCCGGCAGCAACCGCGATGATTCCGTCCGCGCCCTTTTCGATCGCCTTCTTCGCAAAGCGGTTGTTGATGACATCGTGCAGCACCACGCCGCCATAGCTGTGGACGGCCGCATTCACGTCTTCCCGGGCACCCAGCGAGGTGATGACCACCGGCACCTTGTACTTCACCACCAGCTCAAGGTCGGCCATCAGGCGGTCGGTCGACTTGTGGACGATCAGGTTCACCGCATAGGGCGCGTCGTCGGGCCCAAGCTCGCTGTTCAGGCGCTGCAGCCACTCTTCCAGCTGGGGAAGCGGCCTTGCGTTCAGGCTGGGGAAGCTGCCGATGATCCCGGCCTTGCACTGGGCAATCACCAGGTCGGGGTTGGAGATGATGAACAGCGGCGAGCCGATCAGCGGAAGCTGCATGCGGCTGCGGAGCCTGGCGGTGATCGGATGCATGGGGTTATCCTTCCAGTGATTTCAGCGGGAGTGCGGCATCGGCAAGCAGTTTGGGGGCGATCCTTGCCCCGCGTTCCACCAATGCCTTGCCCTGAACATAGTCTCGCGGCGCGTTGATGCAGTCGAGCGCGACGACTGCGCCAGCCCTCAGATAGACGAGGGACCAGCTGCCCGACGCCGGGTCGCCGCGCACCACGCGGGAATCGTGGCCGATCGAGAGGCCGACCGTTTGCAGCTTCAGCTCATACTGGTTGGACCAGAACCAGGGGCAGGCGTCATAGGGCTTTGCGCTGTCGCCATACACGATGTGGGCGGCTGCTGCCTTGGCCATGTCGACGGCATTCTGCACTGATTCCAGCCGGATGCGCGCGCCGCCAGCATAGCGGTTCTGGTGCGCGGCGCAGTCCCCGATGGCGTAGATGCCCGGCAGGGTGGTGCGGCAGTGGCTGTCCACCTCGACCGCATCGAGCCCTAGCGGCGCAACCGATGGGATGAGGCCAATGCCGGCAATCACCAGGTCGGCCGGAAGCCGGGTGCCATCGGCGAGACGGACTGCGGCAACGCGTCCGTCGCCTTCCAGCGCTTCGACAGTGGCGTCCAGCAGGATCGTCACGCCGTGCGCCTCGTGGGCGGATCGGTAGAAGTCGGACACTTCCGGGCCTACGACCCGGGCGAGCAGGCGGCCCTGCGCCTCCACCACCGTCACCTGCTTGCCGGCCTTGGTGAGGACCGCTGCAGCCTCGAGGCCGACATAGCCGCCGCCGACGATCACGATGCGCTTGGCGGTGTGCAGGTCCGCGCGCAGGTCGTCGACGTCCTGGCGGG
>JBGTBK010000047.1:0-12040 GCA_041749355.1 Sandaracinobacter sp.
GCAGCCGCGACCTGCCCGACCTTGCCCGCCGCGCCGACATCGTGGTTGCAGCCGTCGGCCGCCCGGAAATGGTGCGGGGCGCCTGGCTGAAGCCGGGCTGCACCGTCATCGACGTGGGCATCAACCGCGTGCCGCGGGAGAGCGGCGAGGGCACCCGCCTTGTCGGAGACGTGGCCTTCGCCGAGGCCGCCGACGTGGCCGCCCATATCACGCCCGTGCCCGGCGGGGTCGGCCCGATGACGATTGCCTGCCTGCTGGAAAACACGCTGAAGGCAGCATCCCGCGCGTGATCTTTCCCTGGGATCTCTTCGTTTCCGCGCTCGTAACGCTGCTGGTGGTGATCGATCCGCCGGGCGCTGCGCCCATTTTCGCGAGCCTGACGACGAATGCCAGCGAGGCCAATCGCCGGGCGATGGCCTGGCGCTCGGTGCTGATTGCGTCTGCCATCCTGCTCGGCTTTGCGGCGTTTGGCGAACCCTTCCTTGGCGCGCTCGGGATCAGCCTGGATGCCTTCCGGGTGGCCGGCGGCATCATGCTGTTCCTGATCGCGGTCGACATGGTGTTCGAGAAGCGCACCAAGCGGCGCGAGGAGCGGGCGCAGAGTGTCGAGCAGGAGGATGTGTCGGTCTTCCCGATGGCGATGCCGATGATTGCCGGGCCGGGCTCCATCGCGGCGGTCATGCTGCTGACGTCCCGGGCGGACACGCCGGCCGAATATGTGGCGGTCTATGGCGCGCTTGCGATCGTGCTGGTGCTGACGCTGGTGGCGCTGCTGGCGGCCGGGCCGATCATGCGCCGGGTGGGGGCCAAGGTAGAGGCCATGATCACCCGCCTGCTGGGGGTGATCCTGGCAGCGCTGGCAGCCCAGATCGTGATCGACGGGCTGAAGGGCGCCTTTGCCTGACGGTCGGATGTGGTTAATATCCGGAAAGGATAACGCGCACAGGGACTGTCAAAACAATTGACAGTTCCGTTGGTCGATGTTCGCCCCGGCCATTGCCCGACCTAGGGTGCTGCACCGCAAGGGATAGTTGGCACAGGCTTTGCAACGGTTGGGCGGGTCCATCGGAAGGCCCGGTCATCTGAGGACAAATGTCATGAAGCGTTACCTTGCAGCAACCGCAGCGCTGGTGCTGGCAATGCCCGCCACCGCCGCCGTCACCTTCAACTATGAACTGCCGGGCGTGCTGAACACGACCGCCACGTTCGACTATTCGGGCGTCGAGACGTTCGACAGCCGGACGCTGGGTACGAACACCGGCTTCACCACCGATTTCGGCACCACCGGCGACCCGGTCGTGATCACTGGTGAGTACACCAACGTCGACATCGCCAAAGCAGACCAGTTCGGCGGCGCCGGCGGCGTTGGCCAGTATGCCGAGGAGACACCGGTTCCTACTCGCTGAAGCTGTCCACGTCCGACGGCAGCCCGATCACCTATTTCGGCTACTGGCTGTCCGCGCTCGACAACGGCAACCAGCTGCAGTTCCTGAAGAACGGCGTCGAGGTTGCCGCCATCAGCCCGGCTTCGGTGATCGCTGCAACCGCCAACTGCAAATCAACCAGCAATGCCTATTGCGGCAACCCGAGCGGTGCATTCGCCGGGAAGAACGATGATGAACCCTACGCCTTCATCAACGTCTATTTCACCATGGGTGACAGCTTCGACGAGGTGATCTTCACCGAACTCCCCGACGTCGGCGACTATGAAAGCGACAACCACACCGTCGGCTACTTCATCACCAGGGGTGGCGTCGTTCCCGAGCCGGCCACCTGGGCGATGATGATCGCCGGCTTCGGCCTGGTGGGCGTTGCTGCCCGCCGCCGCGACCGCATGGCCCGCGTGCACGCCTGAACGCACACGGCATTGCAAAGGCAAAAGGGGCACCCGGAGCTTCGGCTTCGGGTGCCTGTGCCGCACGCGGCAAGCGGCCTGGTGCCGAGGCCGCGCGGCGACCACGTCGGCCTGCTGTGAAGCGCCGAAAAAGTTAACAAGCCGAAAGATGTCGGAAAATTTGACAGTTTTCGCCAAGGCCCCGACACCAGCCTTCGGGCAACTCCAAGTAAATTGACGGTTTTTCAAATTGGCACGCAGCTTGCTGGCTTCTCGGCGTTGCGGGGGCAATGTGTCTGCTTGGAGGAGTGTTGGCATGAAATTCCTGATTGCTTCGGCGTTCGCCGCACTGGTCGCAGTGCCTGCTGCAGCGGCCGTCACTGTCACCTACGAAGCGCCGGGTGTGCAGACCAGCACGGTCATGCTGACCTATGGCGGGGTCGAGACTTTCGACAGCCTGCCTCTCGGGGCGGATCAGAATTTTGTCACCGATTATGGGACCGGCGCGTCGCCAGTTGTCATCACCGGCACCTACACGGGTGCCGACATCCGCCGTCGCGACAAGTTCGGCGGTGCCGACGGGGTGGACCAGTATGTCGAGGTCGACAACGGCGGCGGCAGTCAGCAGCCCTACAGCATCGATTTCACCACCAGCAACGGCACGACCCTGAACTATTTCGGCTTCTGGCTGTCGGCGCTGGATCGGGGCAACCATGTGTCCTTCTTCAAGGGCGGCATGGAGGTGTTCAGCCTGGCACCCGGCGACGTGATCGCTTTCACCGGCGCCTGCACGGCCGGAAACCCCTATTGCGGCAATCCGAACGCACCCTTCCTTGGTTTCAACGACAGGGAACCTTATGTGTTCGTGAACGTCCGGTTCGACAACACGGACGCGGCGAACGGGTTTGACCGCATCGTCTTTTCGGAAAACCCCAATGTGGGGGACTATGAGTCCGACAACCACACGGTTGGCTATATCGCCATGATCCCGGAACCCGCCACCTGGGGGATGATGATCGCCGGCTTCGGCCTGGTGGGTTTTGCCGCCCGCCGCCGCCGCGCACAGACCGCAGTCTTCGCCGCCTGATCGACGGCGCATCGCGCAAGAAGGGCGTCGCGGCAAAGCTGCGGCGCCCTTTTTTGCGCCCGGCCGACAGCCCTTTCCGTCGCATGCGGCAAGCTGAACCGAACTGCCACTTGCACTTTTGTTGAAGCATGGTGACATTGGACCGTAAGCCGTGAGTCTCCCACCCACGGCTGGTCAGGAAGGTCCGATGCCCTCTTTCTCCCGAGACCTTGAATCCACGCTCCACAACGCGCTCGCGGAAGCCAGCCGTCGCCGCCATGAATATGCAACGCTGGAGCATCTGCTGCTCGCCCTCATTGGCGACACCCATGCTTCGGTGGTGATGAAGGCCTGCGGCGTCGACCTCGACGAGCTGTCGGCGCAGGTCACCCGCTATCTCGACACCGAGCTCGGCAGCCTGAAAGCCGACAGCAGCGTCGACCCGTCGCCGACCGCCGGCTTCCAGCGGGTGGTGCAACGCGCGATCCTGCATGTGCAGTCTTCGGGCCGCGAGGACGTGACCGGCGCCAATGTGCTGGTTGCGCTGTTCTCCGAACGCGAAAGCCATGCGGTCTATTTCCTGCAGCAGCAGGACATGACGCGCCTGGACGCTGTCTCCTACATCAGCCACGGCATCGCCAAGACCCCGGGCATGTCGGAGCCCAAGGCCCCCAAGGGTGCCGAGGAGCAGGCCGAGCCGCGCGAGGACAAGCGGGAGGGCCGGCAGAAGGCACCCGAAAGCGCGCTGAAGCAGTTCACCGTGAACCTCAACGAGAAGGCAAAGTCGGGCAAGATCGACGTGCTGATCGGCCGCGAAGCCGAAGTCGACCGCACCATCCAGATCCTTTGCCGCCGTTCGAAGAACAATCCGCTCTACGTGGGCGATCCAGGCGTCGGGAAAACCGCGATTGCCGAGGGGCTTGCCCGCAAGATCATCGAGGGCAATGTCCCCGATGTGCTGAAGCCAGCCGTCATCTACGCGCTCGACATGGGCGCGCTGCTGGCCGGCACCCGCTACCGCGGCGACTTCGAGGAGCGGCTGAAGAATGTGGTCTCGGAGCTGGAAAAGCTGCCCCACGCCGTCCTCTTCATCGACGAGATCCACACCGTGATCGGCGCTGGTGCCACCAGCGGCGGGGCGATGGACGCGTCGAACCTGCTGAAGCCGGCGCTGTCGGGTGGCTCGATCCGCTGCATCGGGTCGACCACCTACAAGGAGTTCCGCAACCATTTCGAGAAGGACCGCGCCCTGCTGCGGCGCTTCCAGAAGATCGACGTGAACGAGCCGACGGTCGAGGACACCATCAAGATCCTGACCGGCCTGAAGCCCGCTTTCGAAAAGCACCACAAGGTGCGCTACACCCCCGACGCCATAAAGTCGGCGGTGGAGCTGTCGGCGCGCTACATCAATGACCGCAAGCTGCCCGACAAGGCGATCGACGTGATCGACGAGAGCGGCTCGGCGCAGATGCTGGTGCCCGAAGCCAAGCGCAAGCGGGTAATCGGCACCAAGGAGATCGAGGCCGTGGTTGCAACCATGGCGCGGATCCCGCCCAAGTCGGTTTCGACCGACGACAAGAAGGTCCTCGTCAATCTCGAGGCGGACCTGAAGCGGGTGGTGTTCGGGCAGGACAAGGCGATCGAGCTGCTGGCATCCGCCATCAAGCTCAGCCGCGCAGGGCTGCGCGAACCCAACAAGCCGATCGGCAACTATCTTTTCTCCGGCCCCACGGGCGTCGGGAAAACGGAAGTCGCCCGCCAGCTTGCTGCAATCCTGGGCATTCCGCTGACACGGTTCGACATGTCGGAGTATATGGAGCGCCACTCGGTCAGCCGCCTGATCGGCGCGCCACCGGGCTATGTCGGCTTCGACCAGGGCGGGCTGCTGACCGACGCGGTGGACCAGAACCCGCACAGCGTGCTGCTGCTGGACGAGATCGAGAAGGCCCACCCGGACCTGTTCAACATCCTGCTGCAGGTGATGGACAACGGGAAGCTGACCGACCACCACGGCAAGACGGTCGATTTCCGCAACTCCATCCTGATCATGACGACCAACGCCGGCGCTGCCGACATGCAGCGCGAAGGCGTCGGCTTCGGGGCAGGCGCCCGGGTGGGTGAGGACGAGGAAGCGATCAAGCGGATGTTCACGCCGGAATTCCGCAACCGGCTGGATGCGATCGTTCCCTTCGACTATCTGCCGCCGTCGATCGTCGCGCGCGTCATCGACAAGTTCATCATCCAGCTGGAGCTTCAACTTGCCGAGCGCGATGTCCACATCGCGCTGGAAGAGGAAGCGAAGAGCTGGCTGATCGAGCGCGGCTACGACCGGCTCTATGGGGCCCGTCCGCTGGGCCGCCTGATCCAGGAGACGATCAAGCGTCCGCTGGCCGACGAACTGCTGTTCGGCAAGCTGGTCAACGGCGGCGAGGTGCGGGTTCACATCAAGGACGACAAGCCCGCCTTCGAGATCATCTCGGCCGCGCCCAAGCCCAAGCGCGGCAAGAAAAAGGTGGCAGCCCTCCCCGCCCCCAGCGGGGAAAAGGACTGAGGCAAGAGGGCGCCGGAACTGACCGGCGCCCGTTTTCTGTCGCGCACGTCCGATGATGCTGGCCGCCGTCGCGATCCTGCTGTTGCTGAACCTGGTGGCGCTGGCTGCGTTCCGGTCCGACAAGATCGCAGCGCAACGCGGGCGCCCCCGCTTTCCCGAAGCCCATCTGCTGTGGCTTGCAGCCATGGGCGGCACGCCGGGTGCCTATGCCGGGCGCAGGCTCTTTCGCCACAAGACCCGCAAGCAGCCCTTCACGGCCCAGTTGCACGGCATCGCGGTCGTGCAGCTTCTGGGCCTTGCATTCGCCATCTGGCGGCTGGTCTAGAAGCGGAGCGAGACGCCCGCCTGCAAGGTCAGCGGCATGCCGGGCGTCACCCCGCGCGAGCGGTCGACGATGATCGTCCGGTCGAACAGGTTGCGCGCGGTCGCGAACACTTCCCACCGACCCTCCGGCGGGCCGTAGCTTGCAGCGAGGTTGACGACCGCCCAGCCGCCGATGCGCCCGCGCTGGCCGTCGGGCGACACCGTTACCAGGTTCACATCATCCGCAAACATCGAGGACTGGCCGACGACTTCCAGTTGCCCCGCAAAGCCCTTGTGCTCGACACAGACCGCCCCGCTCACCAGCCACTCCGGGCTGTAGGGCAGGCGGTTGCCCTCCACGTCGCGCGGCACCCCGCACGGGATTGGCCCGCCGCCGGATTCGACCGCCATGCCCGTCGTGCGGCCATCGAAGCAGGGGGCCGTCGCGATACGAGTGGACGCGTAGCGTGCCGTCGGAAGCCATGTGGCGGCACCGCGGGCATAGACATCGGTGTCGCCTGTCAGTTCGGCAGCCCGGCTCGAGAAGGAAAGGGACAACTCGCCGCCCCGATGCAGGGTCCGTCCGGCCGACGTCAGGGTTGCACCCACGCCGCCGGCGACCGATTGCGGCACGATCTGGTTGTCGAACTCCATAACGAAGAAGGTCGCGTCGGCTTGCAGCCCGGGCAGCAGCGTGCCCCGAACACCCGCTTCCCAGTTCAAGCTCAGCTCGGACTCAAGGTCGACTGTGCCTCCAGCCGCGTTGATTGCGTCTGACACCGTCGGTGGCGCAAATCCGCGGTGGACGCCGCCATAGAGGATGATGGCGTCCGTCACGTCGAAGGTTGCACCCACCCCTGGCACGAACTGGTCAAGGCTGGTGCGCCCCCGGGTTTCCACGGTCTGTGCGCCCGAGGGCCTTCCGCCGACAAGAATGTCCACCGGAAGGTTCCGCCGCTCGAAATCCACCATCTCCATCCGCACGCCCGGAATGATCGCAAGCCGCCCGAAATCCAGCTTGGATTGCGCGAACGCTGCAAGCGCGGTCGCATAGCGAAGCTGGTTCTCCCGAACCCCGGCGTTCACGCTGGTGCCGGCCACCCGCGCATCGGCGCTGTCGCCGTTCAGCTGCCGGCGGCGCTGCTTTTCTTCGTGATAGCGAAGCCCGATCTCGGTCTCGCCGCCAATGCCCAGGCCCAGAAAGTCGGCATGGTCCAGCGTTGCGCGGGTCTCCACGCCCCAGGTGTCGTAGCTGCGCAGCCGCCCCTCGTTGCCGCAGCCGGTCAGCAGGTTGGCCATACCCCGGCAGTCGGGGTCGGAGGTGTCGTTGGGCCGCTGGGTGGAGTTGGAGGATTGCCGCCACCAGTCCCGGTCGAAATGGTGGTAATAGGCCGTCGTCTTCAGGGTCAGGCCGTCGGCCATGGTCCAGCCGTGGGCCGCCGTGAAGCTGGTCCTGTCGGTGTGGAAGGTGTCAGTGCCCCGCGGGAAGGGGTTGCCGCGCGGGTCCGCCTCGAACTCGGCGCGGGTCAGGCCGGTGTAGGTGATGTCGCTGCGCTCCTGGAACCAGCTGCCCTTCAGGGTCAGGCTGTGTGCCTCGCCCAGCTCCCATTCGCCCTTGCCGAACAGGTCGGTGAAGCGCAGCAGCTGGTTGTCTCGGTTGCCGGCCGTCTGCTTGTGATTGGCGTGCACCAGCACCCGCCCGCCCAGCAGGGGCCCGCCGATCATGCCGTCGAGCGACAGGCTGTCCCGGTTGCCGCCCTGCACCGTCACCCGGCCGGTCAGCTCGTCCGGCGCGCGCGGGGTGATGTAGTTGATGACGCCACCGATCGTCTGCGGGCCGAAGCGCACCTGGGAAGCGCCCTTCAGCACCTCGATCCGCTCGAACCGCTCGATCGGCGGATGGTAGTAGCTCGCATTGTCGCCATAGGGCGCAAAGGCCAGCGGAATCCCATCCTCCAGCAGCAGCACCTTGGTGGAGCGCGTGGGGTTCAGCCCGCGGATCCCGATGTTGGGCCGGGCGCCGGCCCCTTCCTCGTCGCGCGGGAACACCCCGGCCACCTGCCGAAGTGCGTCGTTCACGCTCAGCACCCGGCTTCGCCGCAGATCCTCCGACGTGACCACCGCGCCGGAACCGGAAATGTCCAGCAGACGCTCAGGCGAGCCGATGACCAGGATCTCGGGCGGAGGCGCTTCGCCATCGGCCGGGACATCGGCAGCGGCAGCAGGGGCAGACCCAGCCGCAAGCAGCAGAAGGGTCACGGCAGACGGCAGAGAGCGCAAGAGTCATCCCCAATTGTTGTTGAGAGGCATTCGCATTCTCAGCTATCGCCGCACAGGGATTGCTGCAAGCAGATTCTTGCGAACGCCTCGCAAGTCCAAGGCTTCGGTTGCGCGAATCTCCGGTTGCCGCTAAGGGCCGCCACTTCCATCGCCCGTGCACCCTGGAGGCACGGGCCAAGCTGATACGGAGAACATACATGTCTGATGTGCTGACGCTCGCCGCGGAAGCACGCGACCGGGCTGGCAAGGGAGCCTCCCGGGCGGTGCGGCGAGAAGGCCGAGTGCCTTGCGTGATCTACGGCAACAAGGAAGCCGCAGTCGCGATCCACGTCGAGGAAAAGCTCCTCACCAAGATGCTCCACACCGGTCACTTCATGAACTCGGTCGTGGAAATCACCCTCGATGGAACGACCCATCGCACCCTGCCGCGCGACGTACAGTTCCACCCGGTCTCCGATCGCCCGATCCACGTGGATTTCCTCCGCGTGTCCGGCGACTCGCTGATCACGGTGAACGTTCCCGTGCGCTTCGAGAACGAGGGCGCGTCCCCCGGCCTGAAGCGCGGCGGCGTGCTGAACGTCGTTCGCCACGAAGTCGAGATCAAGTGCCCGGCGGATTCGATCCCCGATGACATCGTCGTTGATGTCACCGGCTTCGAAGTCGGCGATTCGATCCACGTCTCGGTGGTGAAGCTGCCCAAGGGCGTTTCCACCGTGATCGACCGGGACTTCACCATCGCAACCATCGTTGCGCCGTCCGGCATGAAGAGCCAGGAAGACGCCGGCGAAGGCGAAGCGGCGGCCTGAGCCATGCTGGTATTCGCCGGGCTGGGCAATCCCGGCCCGGCCTATGCCATGCACCGCCACAATGTGGGCTTCATGGCCGTGGACGCGATTGCCCGCGCCCACGGCTTTGCCCCATGGAAAGCCCGCTTTCAGGGCCTGACCGCCGAAGGGCGGCTGGGCAACGCGAAGGTCGTGCTGCTGAAGCCGATGACTTTCATGAACGAAAGCGGCCGCTCGGTGGGCGAGGCGCTGCGCTTCTTCAAGCTGGAGCCGGACGCGCTCACCGTGTTCCACGACGAACTCGATCTCGACCCTTTCCGCGTGAAGGTGAAGACCGGCGGCGGCGCGGCCGGGCAGAATGGCATCCGGTCCCTCATCGCCCATGTCGGCGCCGATTTCCGCCGCGTGCGCATCGGCATCGGCCATCCCGGCCACAAGGACAGGGTTACCCCCCATGTGCTGGGCAATTTCGCCAAGGCCGAGGAGGCTGACCTTTCGGCCATGCTGGCCGACATCGCAGACCTTGCGCCGGTGCTCGCGGCGGGGGATGACGCGCGCTTCATGAACGACCTGGCGCTGCGCCAGAAGGCGGCGTCATGATCGTCGAGGCCGGCGCCACCGATGAAGCCGAAATCGTACAGCTGTGGCAGGACTGCGGGTTGACCCGGCCCTGGAATGACCCGCATGTCGACTTCCAGCGGGCACTCGCGACGCCGACAGCGACCGTTCTGCGACTGACGATCGATGGTGCCCTCAAGGGGAGCGTGATGGCAGGTTTCGATGGCCATCGCGGATGGATCTATTATCTGGCCGTGTCCCCTCAGACTCGAAGGATTGGTCATGCAACGGCGCTGCTGCAGGCTGCAACGGATTGGCTGCGGGCACAGGGATGCCCGAAGGTCGAACTGATGGTTCGGAGCGGGAACGACGAAGCGGCGGCTCTGTACCGCAGGCTCGGATGGGAAAAGCAGCCGGTGGACGTGTACGGCATCTGGACGGAGACAAACTGACATGGGATTTCGCTGCGGCATCGTTGGCCTGCCCAACGTCGGAAAATCGACCCTTTTCAACGCGCTGACGGAAACGGCAGCTGCGCAAGCCGCCAACTATCCTTTCTGCACGATCGAGCCCAATGTCGGGAATGTCGGCGTGCCCGATCCGCGGCTGCAGGAAATCGCCGCAATCGCCGGCTCGCAGAAGATCATCGAGACGCAGCTCGGCTTTGTCGACATCGCCGGCCTGGTGCGCGGCGCCTCCAAGGGCGAGGGGCTGGGCAACCAGTTCCTCGCCAACATCCGCGAGGTCGACGCCATCGTCCATGTGCTGCGCTGCTTCGAGGATGACGACATCACCCATGTCGAAGGCCGGATCGACCCTGTGGCCGATGCCGAGACGGTCGAGACCGAGCTGATGCTCTCTGACCTTGAAAGCCTTGAGCGGCGGGTGCCGAACCTGATGAAGAAGGGCCAGGGCGGCGACAAGGAAGCGAAGACCGCGGCCGTTGCCCTGCAGAAGGCGCTCGACCTGCTGCGCGAAGGCAAGCCCGCCCGCCTCGCCCAGGCAGCAGACGCCGACGAGGCCCGCCACCTGGCGCAGGCCCAGCTGCTGACCGGCAAGCCGGTTCTCTATGTCTGCAATGTCGAGGAAGGCTCGGCGGCGACCGGCAACGCCTTCTCGGCAAAGGTCGAGGCGATGGCGAAGGCGCAGGGTGCCGGGGCCGTGGTGATCTCTGCCGCGATCGAGGCCGAGATCGTGACCATGCCGCCGGAAGACCGGCCCGAATATCTGGAAGCGCTTGGCCTCAAGGAAACCGGCCTCGCCCGCATCATCCGCGCCGGCTACGAGCTTCTCCACCTGCTCACCTTCTTCACGGCAGGCCCCAAGGAAACCCGGGCCTGGACTGTGGAAAAGGGCGCGACCGCGCCGAACGCGGCGGGCGTCATCCACACCGACTTCGAAAAGGGCTTCATCCGGGCCGAGACCATCGCCTACGCCGACTTCCTCGCCTACAGGGGCGAGGCGGGTGCGCGGGACCATGGCAAGCTCCGCGCGGAAGGGAAGACCTATGTCGTGCAGGATGGCGACGTGATGCACTTCCTGCATTCGGCCTAGGAGCGTGTAACATGGCAGCCTTCGAAAGTGTGGCGCGGGCCTGGCGGCTGCGCAGCGCGTTCGAGGTTCGGCTTCTCAGGGTTTCGATCTATGCAACCGGGGCTGTTGCCCTGCTGGGCGTGGCGCTCGGCCTGCTGACCGGTTCGTTCGCAATCATCTTCGACGGGCTGTTCTCCGGCATCGATGCCGCCGTCACGGTGCTGATGATCGCGGTTGCGAAGCTGGTCGCCAGCGAAGGCAACAAGCGCTTCCAGTTCGGCTTCTGGCACCTGGAGCCCCTGGTGCTCGGCTTCAAGGCGTCAGTCCTCATCCTGCTGATCGGCTATGCGCTTGTGAACGCCGTGCAGCAGCTGCTCTCGGGCGGGAACCAGCCCACCCTCGGCCCTGCCCTTGCCTATGCCGCGATCGTCACTGCGCTCTGCTTCGCGATCTGGGCCTATATGCGCCGCCAGAACGAGCGGCTGGAATCCGAGCTTGTCCGGCTGGAGGTGCATGGCTGGCTGATGTCGGCGCTGGTGACGGGCGCGCTTCTGATCGCGTTCGCCGCCGCCTTCGCGATGCAGGGCACCTCGCTCGACCATCTCATCCCCTATGTCGATCCGGCGGTTCTGGCCGTGCTGTCGCTTGCGCTGCTTCCAGTGCCGCTTGCCGAAGTCCGCCGCAGCTTCGGCGAGATATTCGAGGAGGCGCCAGCCGGCCTCGACCTCGAGGTGCGCGCCGTGATGGAGGCCTTCGTCGCGCGGCACGGCTTTACCCGCTTCGAAAGCTATGTCTCGAAGGTGGGCCGCGCCCGGTTCATCGAGGTGAGCGTGCTGGTGCCGCCTGACTATCCCCCCGCAACGGTTGCCCATTTCGATGCGCTCAGGGCCGAGATTGGCGAACAGGTCGACGAGCCAGGGCCGGACCGCTGGCTCACCATCATCTTCACCTCGGATCCCGACCAGCTCTAGGGCGCAATCGGCGCAGGCGGCTCGATGGCAAGGCTGATGGCACCGGCCAGCGCCAAAGGCTGGTGGGTTGCGGCCATCACCAGCCCGCCCCCTGTCCGGTGCGCCTCGATCGCTGCGATCAGCCGCGCCTCCGACGCCGTGTCGAGCGCGCTGGTCGGC
>JBGTBK010000048.1:0-3678 GCA_041749355.1 Sandaracinobacter sp.
CGGCCGTGCCGCGCGCAAGGCGGCCGCTGCGGCCCCGCCAACTGCGGCTCCGGCCCCTGCTGGCGGGCGAACGGTCGAGGATTTCCTGGCCGAGCTGATCCGGCCGCAGGTGGATGCCTGGCTGAAGGCGAACCTGCCCGAACTGATCCAGAAGATGGCCGCCGAGGAAATCGCCCGGCTGACAGGGCGGAAGTAGCAGCCCCGAAAGCAGCGCAAGCCCCCGCGCGCTTTCCAACCGAACGCCGGCCCGCTAAGCCCTCGCGCCATGCTTGAGAAGACTTTCACGCCCGCCGAAATCGAAGCGCGCTGGTATGCGCATTGGGAACAGACGGGCGCCTTCCGCCCGGAGCGGCCGGATGCGGAGCCCTTTACCATCGTTTTGCCACCGCCCAATGTGACGGGCACTCTGCACATCGGCCATGCGCTGAACCAGACCCTGCAGGACATCCTCATTCGCTGGCAACGGCTGAAGGGCAAGGACGCCCGTTGGGTGGTGGGGATGGACCATGCCGGAATCGCCACGCAGATGGTGGTGGAGCGCACCATTGCCGGACAGGGGCTGACCCGCACGGGGATGGGGCGCGAAGCCTTCCTGAAGACGGTGTGGGACTGGAAGGACCAATCAGGCGGGGCCATCACGCGCCAGATGCGCCGGCTGGGCGCCAGCTGCGACTGGGCGAACGAGCGCTTCACGATGGACCCGGCCTTCACGCAAGCCGTGACCCATGTGTTCGTGACGCTGCACGAGCGCGGCCTGATTTACCGCGACAAGCGGCTGGTGAACTGGGACCCGAAGTTCCAGACCGCAATCTCCGACCTGGAGGTGGAGACGCGCGAAGTGCAGGGGCATTTCTGGCATCTGCGTTACCCGCTGGCCGATGGATCGGGCCATCTGGTGGTGGCGACGACGCGCCCCGAGACAATGCTGGGCGACACGGCGGTTGCGGTGAACCCGAAGGATGACCGCTACGCCCACCTGATCGGCAGGATGATCGCCCATCCGCTGACCGGCAGGCAGATTCCCGTGATCGGGGACGACTGGGCCGACCCGGAGCTGGGCTCGGGGTGCGTGAAGATCACGCCGGCGCATGATTTCAACGACTGGCAGGTGTATGAGCGGCACAAGGCCATCGGCTGGATCAACATGCTGGATGCGCATGCGAATATCCTGAACGACGCGCTGATCCCCGAAGCCTATCGCGGGCTTGACCGGTTCGAGGCGCGCAAGCGGATCGTCGCGGACCTGGATGCGCTGGGCCTGCTGGAGCGACTGGAGGACAAGGTCATCCAGCTCCCCTATGGCGACCGATCGGGCGTGGTGATCGAGCCCTGGTTGACGGACCAATGGTATGTCGATGCAGCCAGGCTGGCGGTGGAGGCTCGCGCGGCGGTCGAGGATGGCCGCACCCAGTTCGTGCCGAAGACCTGGGAGAAGACCTTCTTCAACTGGATGGACAATATCCAGCCCTGGTGCATTTCGCGCCAGCTGTGGTGGGGGCACCGGATCCCGGCGTGGTACGCGCCGGATGGCACGCCCATCGTTGCCCTTACCGAAACAGAGGCGCAGGCAAAGGCTGGCGCTGGCGTGGCGTTGAAGCAGGACGAGGACGTACTGGACACCTGGTTCTCCTCGGGGCTTTGGCCGTTCGTGACGCTGGGGTGGCCCGCCAACACCCACGACTATCAGCGCCATTATCCGGGCGACGTGCTAGTCACCGCCTTCGACATCATCTTCTTCTGGGTTGCCAGAATGATGATGCAGGGCCTTGAACTCACAGATGAAGTGCCGTTCCGCACTGTCTACTGCCACGGCCTTGTGCGCGACGGCAAGGGCCAGAAGATGTCGAAGTCCAAGGGCAACACAGTCGACCCGCTGGAGCTTGTCGACCGTTATGGCGCCGACGCGCTGCGCTTCACCATGGCAGCCTCCGAAGCGCAGGGCCGCGACGTGAAGTTCGACGAGAAGCGGGTGGAAGGCTATCGCAACTTCGCGACCAAGCTGTGGAATGCAGTTCGCTTTGCGCAGTCTCAGGGGATCGCCGCATCCGCCTCCCCTGCCCCGCCAGAAGCGGCCCTGCCCGTCAACCGCTGGATCATTGCCGAGACTGCGAAAATGGCCGCGGATGCGGAAGCTGCGCTGACGGCCTTCCGGTTCGACCAATATGCCGACACGCTTTACCAGTTCGTCTGGAACCGCTTCTGCGACTGGTACCTGGAGCTGATCAAGCCGCTGATGGCTGACGAAGCGACCGCCGCCGAGACGCGGGCTGTGGCCGGCTGGGCGCTCGATCAGATCCTGGTGTGCCTGCACCCGGTGATGCCCTTCCTGACGGAAGAGCTCTGGCACGCCCAGGGGGCTCGCACGACCGACCTGATCCACGCAAACTGGCCGACCGTGGCAGCCGAGCCGGATGCCGCAAGCGCCGAAATCGGCTGGCTGATCGAGCTGGTGTCGGCGATCCGTTCGGCCCGCACCGAGCTGAATGTGCCACCGGCAAGCCGCCTCGTTCTCCACGCGCCCGAAGCCGATTCCGCGCTGCAGGCACAGCTGGACCGAAACGCCCCGGCGCTTCAGCGGATGGCCCGGATCGAGGAAATCGCCTTTGCGCCGCCGCCAGCGGGCGGAACCGCGCAGCTGGTCGTCGACGGGCTGTCATATGCGCTGCCGCTGGAGGGCGTGATCGACCTGGCTGCCGAGAAGGCGCGGCTCGCCAAGGGGGCCGAGCAGGCCGAGAAGGAGGCTGCATCACTGGCGGGTCGGCTGAACAGCCCCGGCTTCGTGGAGCGCGCCAAGCCCGAAGCTGTGGAGAAAGCGCGCGAGGACTTTGCGGCGCGGTCCGCCGAAGCCGAACGGCTGAAGGCGGCGCTGGCGCGGCTCGGTTAGGCCTCAGGCAAGGGCGCAGGCGCCTCGGCGATCCTCTCGGTCGGCGGCGCGCCCTTCACGATCAACAGGTACATCACCGGCGTCACGATCCGGCTGAGGAATGTGGAGGAAATCAGCCCGCCGATGATCACCCAGGCGAGCGGCGCATAGAGCCCGGAGCCCGACAGCGCGAGCGGCAGCAGCGCGAGAACCGCTGTCACGCTGGTGAGGAGAACGGGCAGGAAGCGCACCTCGCCGGCGCGCTCGATCGCTTCGCGCAGGCCCATGCCCTGCTGGCGCAGCTGGGTTGTGAAGTCGACGAGCAGGATCGAGTTCTTGATCTCGATCCCGATGAGCGCGACGAAGCCGATGACCGCCGTGAAGCTGATCGAATTGCCGGTCAGCAGCAGCGCGATCAGCCCGCCGAACATGCCCAGCGGCACCACGCCGGCGACCACGATGGTCTCGCGGAAGCGGCCGAATTCCAGCACCAGCACGGCAAATATGGAGAAGGTGGCAAACAGGATCACGCCGCCAAGCCCGCCGAAGCTCTCCTGCTGCTCGGCCGCTTCGCCACCCAACCGGAATCCATAGCCCGGCGGTAGCTTTAGCTTTGCCAGACGCTTGCCAACCTCCTCGTTCACCTTGGAGGTGAGGAACCCGTCCTGCACGTTCGAGGTGAGCGAGACGCTGCGCTGCTGGCCGTAGCGGTCGATCGAGGCCGGCCCGCTGCTGAGGCTGGGCGTTGCGATCTGGGGCAGCGGCACGGCATCGCCTGCGGCCGTCGGCACCAGCACCCGCTCCAGCGCTGACAC
>JBGTBK010000049.1:0-3128 GCA_041749355.1 Sandaracinobacter sp.
TTGCCGCGGCCGCCGGCATGGATCTGCGCCTTGACCACCCAGACCGGCCCGCCCAATGCCCTAGCGGCCTGTTCGGCTTCCTCCGGCGTGTAGGCGACCTGGCCGCGCAGCACGGCGACGCCGTACTCCTTGAGCAGCGCCTTGGCCTGATATTCGTGGATGTTCATGGCCGCCCCTCTAGAGCTTGACCGCGTCGCACAGCGACTTCACCGCGGCCACCGACTTGTCGAACATCGCCTGCTCCTCGGGGGCCAGCGTGATCTCGACGATCTTCTCGACACCGCCTTTGCCGATGATCGTGGGCACGCCGACATAGAGCCCGCTGACGCCGTACTGGCCGCTCAGGTGCGCGGCGCAGGGCAGGAGCCGGCGCTGGTCCTTGAGGTAGCTCTCGGCCATCTGGATCGCGGAGGCCGCCGGCGCGTAGAAGGCCGAACCGGTCTTGAGCAGGGCCACGATCTCGGCCCCGCCGTCGCGGGTGCGCTGGACGATCTGGTCCAGCTTCTCCTGCGTGGTCCAGCCCATCTTGACCAGGTCGGGGAGCGGGATGCCCGCCACGGTCGAGTAGCGGACCAAGGGCACCATGGTGTCGCCGTGGCCGCCCAGGACGAAGGCGGTGACGTCCTCGACCGAGACCTTGAACTCCTCGGCCAGGAAGTAGCGGAAGCGGGCGCTGTCGAGCACGCCGGCCATGCCCACCACCTTGGCTGGGTCGAGCCCGGTCACCTTCTGCATCGCCCAGACCATGGCGTCGAGCGGGTTGGTGATGACGATGACGAAGGCGTCGGGCGCGTATTTCTTGATGTTCTCGCCGACGCTCTTGATCACCGCGGCGTTGGTCGCGATCAGGTCGTCGCGGCTCATGCCGGGCTTGCGGGCGACACCGGCCGTCACGATGATGACGTCGGCGCCGGCGATGTCGGCGTAATCGTTGGTGCCCTTGAGGGTGGCGTCGAAGCCTTCGACCGGGCCGCACTGGGCGAGATCGAGCGCCTTGCCCTGGGGCACGCCTTCGACGACGTCGAACAGGACGACGTCGCCGAGCTCCTTCGCGGCCGCCAGGTGGGCCAGCGTTCCGCCGATGTTGCCGGCGCCGATGAGGGCGATCTTGCTGCGTGCCATGGGTGTCCTCTTTGGATCAGTTCTGTTGCAGATGCGTGAGGGGCGATAGACCCCGGCTTTCGCAGGCGTCAACCGGCGATCGGGTCGGGGATGGCTCCTGTCTTCGGGCTCATGCCCTCAGCCCATGTCCTTCAGCCATATAGTCGGCCGATTGCATTTCCATGAGGCGCGACACCGTTCGGTCGAATTCGAAGCGGCCATCGCCAGCCGGGTAGAGCCGGTCGGGCGTTGCGTCGGCTGCGATCATCAGCTTGCAATGCCATTCGTAGAGCGCGTCGATCAGCGTCACGAAGCGGGCGGCTTCGTTGCGATTCTCGGGCCCCAAGATCGGAACGCCGACGAGGAAGACGGTGTGGTAGGTGCGGGCGATCGCCAGATAATCGGCAGCGCCGCGGGCCTCGCCGCACAGGCGCTTGAACGAAAAGACGGCGACGCCCTTCAGGCTCTTTGGCACGTGCAGGGTTCGGCCGCCGCCCACGTCGAGCTCGGCGGTGGGCACCTTGGTGCGGTCTTCGACGGGAAAGTCGGTGAGGCGGAAGAAGAGCTGGCTGAGCGCGGCTGACGCCTCGGGGCCGTTGGGCGTGTAGTAGGTGGGCATGCCGCCCATCCGGTCGAGCCGGTAGTCCACCGGCCCGTCGAGCGCGATCACATCGAGCTCGCTTTCCAGGAGCGCGATGAAGGGCAGGAACAACTCGCGGTTGAGGCCGTCCTTGTAGAGGTCGCGCGGGACCCGGTTCGAGGTGGCGACGATGGTGGTGCCGGCTGCGATCAGGGCGGTGAACAGGCGCGACAGGATCATCGCATCGGCAACGTTCGTCACCTGCATCTCGTCGAAGGCGAGAAGCCGGGCTTCGGCGGCCCATTGCGCCGCAACCTGCGGGATCGGATCACCCTCCCCGCCTTCGGCCTGGATGCGGGCGCGGGCCTGGGCAATACGTGCGTGGGTTTCCAGCATGAACTGGTGGAAGTGAATGCGGCGCGCCGGCGGCACCGACACATGGGCGAAGAACAGGTCCATCAGCATGGACTTGCCGCGGCCCACCCCGCCCCACAGATAGGCGCCCTTCACCGGCGGTGGTGGCTTGGCACCGAACAGGCGGCCGAGAAGGCCGGGCTTCTCCACCGGGCGCTCAAGCATCTTCGCCAGCGCTTCCAGCTTGTCGGCAACGGCTGCCTGGGCCGGATCGGGCCTCAGCTCGCCGGCGGCGACCAGCGCGTCATAGGCCGCCCGAACGTTGCTCACAGGCGGGGGCTCATCGGTTGCGGGGCACCTTGCGGAGGATCCCGTGCCACTGGCAGACAAGGTGCGCGCCCTCGTCCTGGGTGAGCGTGCCCGACACCCACACCATCTTGCCGGTTTCCTTCACGATGTGGCCCCGGCCTTCCAGCACCTTGCCGATGCTGCCGGCGCCGATGAAGTCGGTGGAGCATTGCAGGGTCACGCCGGCCGACTGGTCGAGCATGTGGCGGATGGTTGCGAACATGGTGACGTCGACGAAGGCCATCAGGAAGCCGCCGTGCAGGAAGCCGAGGCCGTTGGCATGCTTGCGCGCGGTCTCGATACAGGTGAGGATGCCCGGGCCGCCGGCGAAGGGCTCGTCGCGGTAATAGACGTCGCCAAGGCCATCGACGAACCGACCCTCGGGCCGTGCGTGCCAGGCCTTCCAGCCCTTCCAGGGGCCCTCTTCCACCAATGATGCTGCCATGGCTCGGGCCTAGCCCGCAGGGTTCGGCCTCGCAAGGCTGGTGGTTCCGGGGGGCTCAACCAACCTTGATGGGGATGCAGTCGAAACCGGCGGCGGCTGCGTGGGCGCAGAGCTGGATGGCGTCTTCGCGGGATTGCACACCCTTCACCTGCAGGCGGACGAGGGATTTGCCGGGGACCGGTTCGAAATGCGGCGACAGGCTGCCAAGTTCCGCGCTGCGGCCCTTCACATCCGCCCAGGCCGCGCGGGCGGCGGGTTCGCCCGAAAAGGCGCCGAGCTGGATGCGCCAACCGGCCGGCA
>JBGTBK010000050.1:0-8469 GCA_041749355.1 Sandaracinobacter sp.
AAGCTCTGCGGCAGCTCCTATTCGACGATTCTTCAGGAAGCGAGTTTCGCGCTGGCATGCAGGCTCCTCGATGATCCGGCGATCAAGGTCATCGATGTCGCCATGACGGTGGGATATGACAACCCGCAGCATTTCACCCGCGCCTTCCGCCGCTTTGCCGGCGTCACACCCTCCGAATATCGCCACTACGACTTCCGCCGCACGCCGCTGGCTGGACACGCGCAAATGGTGTAGACGCCGCCCCTGCAGCTTCGTAGCTACATCGATCGAGCGCAATGCAACCCCCACCGATGCTGGACCAAGTCTGCGTTCATTCAGGCATTCTGGCCATCCGAAAGACCGAGATTGGGCGTGTATTTGAGAGGCCATTCAGCCACGGGCGAATGGCCGGCGCCGGCAAAAGTGCCGTTTACATTCTGGACGGGGAGAGACTTGAACTGGGTCGCTTTCTGCGATTGCCGTCGTGGCGGAAACGTGTCCGCTTTCCGTAGGTCGGTGACCAGCATCTGCCATTCCGGATACGGCCCCAAACCTGCCGGTATGCTGACCTAATCATTGAGGGTGCAGGGACATCATGTCCCTGCCCGCCGGAGGCGCTCTTTCCTACCTGCGTTCGCGCGTGGCCGAGAACCTTACCGCCGGGTGGCGGTTCTGGATGTAGTTGAGGTCCCAGAGGTCTTTGGCGAGGAAGACGGGGTGGTTGTCTCGGTCGGTGGCCATCTGGCTTTTGTGCTCGTCCTGCAGTTTTCGCAGCGCTGCGGGGTCGTCGGAGGCGACCCAGCGGGCGGTTTCGTAGGGGGAGGCTTCGAGGCCGGCTTCGACCTTGTATTCGACCTCCAGGCGGCTGATCAGGACTTCGAGCTGGAGCTGGCCGACGACGCCGACGACGGTTTGCGCGCCGATCTGGGGCACGAAGGTCTGGATGACGCCTTCCTCGGCCATGTCGTCGAGGGCCTTCTTCAGCTGCTTGGTTTTCGTCGGGTCTTTCAGGGCCACGCGGCGGAGGATTTCGGGGGCGAAGTTGGGGAGGCCGGTGATGGTGACGTTGGGCCCGTCGGTGAGGGTGTCGCCGACGCGGAGAGTTCCGTGGTTGGGGATGCCGATGATGTCGCCGGGGAAGGCTTCGTCGGCGAGTTCGCGGTCGCGGGCGAAAAACAGGACTGGCGAGTGGACGGCGATCTGCTTTCCGGTGCCGACCTGGTTCAGGCGCATGCCGCGTTTGAACTTGCCGGAACAGAGCCGCATGAAGGCGACGCGGTCGCGGTGCATGGGGTTCATGTTGGCCTGCACCTTGAAGATGAAGCCGGTGACGGTGGGGCTGTCGGGATCGATCGGGGCCGGGTCTGCCGGCTGGGGGCGGGGGCCTGGGGCGAAGCGCGCGAGCGCCTCGATCAGGGGTTCGACGCCGATTTCGCGGAGTGCCGAGCCGAAGTAGACGGGGGTCAGGTCGCCGTGGCGGTAGGCTTCGGCATCGAAGGCGGGGTAGCCCATTTCGGCCAGTTCGAGCTCTTCGGAGACGCGCTCGTAGATGGGGCCCGAGACGAGGTCTTTGAGGGAACCCTTGGCGATGGTTCCGTCGGGGCGCTGCAGGTGCTGGCGCTCGATGTCCCACAGGCCTTCGAATTCGCCGCCGAGGCCGACGGGCCAGGACATGGGGCAGACGTCGAGGGCGAGCTTGTCGGCGATCTCGTCCATCAGCTCGAAAGGGGATTTGCCTTCGCGGTCGACCTTGTTGACGAACGTGATGATTGGCACGCTGCGCAGCCGGCAGACTTCGAAGAGCTTGAGGGTCTGGGCCTCGATCCCCTTGGCGGCGTCGATCACCATGACGGCTGAGTCGACTGCGGTCAGCGTTCGGTAGGTGTCTTCCGAAAAATCCTCGTGGCCGGGCGTGTCGAGCAGGTTGAAGAGGAGGCCGTCGCGCTCGAAGGTCATGACGGACGAGGTGACGGAGATGCCGCGCTGCTGTTCGATCTTCATCCAGTCGGAGCGGGCACGGCGGGCGGCGCCGCGGGCTTTCACTTCGCCGGCTGCGTGGATGGCGCCGCCTGCGAGCAGCAGGCGTTCGGTGAGCGTGGTTTTCCCGGCGTCTGGGTGGGAGATGATGGCAAAGGTGCGCCGGTCCGGGGTTGCGCCGGTGCGGCCTGCGGGTTGTGTGGACATGCGTGGGCCCTAGCGCGATTATGGCTGGGCCTCAATCGGCGGGAGAGGGATGATGGTGCAGCGGATACAGGTGGACGTGATTTCGGACGTGGTCTGCCCATGGTGCTTCATCGGCTACCGGCAGCTGGAGAAGGCGCTGGCGATTGCGGGGCTGGAGGGCGACATCCGCTGGCATCCGTTCGAGCTGAACCCGCAGATGGCACCCGAGGGTGAGGACATCGCCGAGCATGTGCGGCGGAAATATGGGGCGACGCCGGAGCAATCGCAGGCCACGCGCGGGCAGATGAGGAGAATCGCCGAGCCGCTGGGCATCGACTTTTCGGGGCGGTCGCAGCGGATCTGGAACACGTTCGATGCGCACCGGCTGCTGCATTGGGCGAAGGACAGCGGCAAGCAAACGGCGCTGAAACTGGCGCTGTTCGAGGCTTATTTCACGGCGGGCGAGAATGTGAGCGACAGGGACGTGTTGCTCGGGGCCGTGGAGGCCGCCGGGCTGGACCGGGCCGCGGCGGAAGCCGTGCTGGACAGCGGCGAGGGCGCGGACGCCGTTCGCGCGCTGGAGGCCAAGTGGTGGGAGATGGGGATTTCGGGGGTGCCGACCTTCATCATTGCCGAGAAGGGAATGGTGATGGGCGCGCAGGAGCCGGAGCGGCTGGCGCTGGCCTTGCGGAAGATGGCGGCGCTCAATCCGGCAGGATGACGTTGCCCTCCTCTTCCAGCGCGAAGAAGGGGTTGTAGGCGACTTCCCAGGGGTGGCCGTCTGGATCGAGAAAATAGCCGGAGTAGCCGCCCCAGAAGGCCTTGTGGGCGGGGACGTGGAGAGTGGCGCCGGCCGCGACTGCCTGGGCGAGGATGGCGTCGGTGTCGGCTTCCGAGCGGCTGTTGTAGGCGATGGTGACGCTGCCTGCGGGTGGGCCGCCGGGCAGGTGGCAATCCTTCGCGAGCTTGTCGAACGGGTAGATGCCCAGCAGCAGGCCGTTCAGCTGGAAGAAGGCCATGGACGGCGTGTCCTTCGCCTTTCGCTGAAGGCCCATCGCCTCCCAGAAGGCGCAGGCGCGCTGCATATCGGCTGTTCCGAGGGTGACGATCGAGATTCGCTGTTCCATAGTCGCATTTCAACTTACGTCCCTGGGGAGGGCAAGTGGCGAATGTGATGAAGCGGGTGGCGCTGGTGCGGCACATCGAGGGCGTGCCGACGGCGGCCGACTTTCGCGTCGAGGAGCTGCCCTTTCCGACGGTGGAGGAGGGCAAGTTCCTTGTCGCCAACAGCTTCGTGTCGGCCGATCCGGGCACGCGCTCGCGGCTGAGCCCCGGGGCGAGCTATGCGCCGCCCTTGCCGCCGGGTGCGACGGTGGACGGGTTCTGCGTGGGGCGGGTGGTGGAGAGCCGGAACGAGCGGTTTCCGGTTGGGCAGCTGGTCACGCACGGCGGCGGCTGGGCGACGCACACGCTGAGCGCGGGGCGGGGCTATTGCATTCCGCTGCCCGACATCGGCGTGGCCGAAAGTGCCTGGATCGGGGTGCTGGGCGTGCCGGGGATGACGGCCTGGTTCGGGCTGAAGCGCGTGGCGGGGATCAAGGCGGGCGAGACGGTGCTGGTGACCTCTGCGGCAGGACCAGTGGGGGCGACGGCGGGGCAGCTGGCGCGGCACTTCGGGGCGGCCAAGGTGGTTGGGCTTGCGGGGTCCGAGGCGAAGCGGCGCTGGCTGCTGGAGGCGTGCGGGTTCGACGCGGCGCTGGATTATCGGGATGCGGGGCTTGAGGCGGCGGTGGATGGGCAGTTCCCGGACGGCATCGACATCCTGTTCGACAATGTGGGGAATGCGATGATCGACCGGATGCTGCCGCGCATGAAGATGCGCGGGCGGATCGTGATTTCGGGCCAGGTGGCGGACTACAACACGCCGCACAGCGAAGTGCCCGGCATCCGCAACACCCGCGAGTTCATTGCCCGGCGCCTTCGGATGGAGGGGATGGTGGTGTTCGATGATCTCCCCATGTTCGCCGGTGCCCAATCGGAAGTGGCAGGGCTGCTGAAGGACGGGGCGCTGAAGACCCGAGAGGTGGTGGGGGACGGCATCGAGAGCTTGCCGGGGCTGTTCGCGGGCCTCTTCACAGGTGGCGATTTCGGGCGGAGGATCGCGCATGTCGGCTGAGATCAACTGGGGGCGCTACACCCGGTTCGAGTTCGCGCGCGAAGGGCGAATTTTGACCGCTTCGATCGCGGCGCCGGGCAAGGTGAATGCCGTGGACGGCGCGCTGCACGACGAGCTGGCGACCGTGTTCACCGACCTGCAGCGCGACCCCGAGAGCGACCTCATCGTGCTGACGGGGAAGGGCCGGGCATTCTGTGCGGGCGGCGACTTCGACTGGTTCGAGGAGACCATCCGGGAGCCGGCCAAGTTCCGCGCCATCGGCTGGGACGCCAAGCGGATCGTGACGACTCTGCTGGACATCGAGAAGCCGGTGATCTGCCGACTGAATGGGGCGGCTGCCGGCCTTGGCGCGACGATCGCTCTGCTGTGCGACGTGATCGTGGCCGACGAGACGGCTGTTATCGGCGATCCGCATGTGAAGGTGGGGCTGGTGGCTGGCGACGGCGGGGCGGTGATCTGGCCGCAGCTGATCGGCTATGCGCGCGCCAAGGAATATCTGCTGACCGGCGACATGATCCCGGCGCCCGACGCCGCGCGCATGGGCCTGATCAACCATGCCGTGCCGGGTGACCAACTGGATGCGAAGGTGGCCGAGATTGCAGCCAAGATCCTGGGCAATCCGCGCCATGCGGTTCGCTGGAGCAAGGTGGTGACGAACCAGCCGCTGAAGCAGCTTGCGATCCAGTCGATGGATGCCTCTATCGCGTATGAGACCTTGAGCAACATGACCGCCGACCGGGCCGAGGCGGTTGCGGCCATGCGCGAGCGGCGCAAAGCCAATTTGACGGGGGAATGATGCGCCAGACATTTGTCGACGAGCCCGCCCATGTATCGGAGATCCGCGACCAGCTGCGCCGCTTCGTTGCGACGGAGGCGCCGCGCGAAAAGCGCATCGCGTGGGACAAGGCGCATGCCTGGCCGCGCGACGCGTATGCCAAGCTGAACGCGCTGGGGCTGACAGCGCTGACCGTGCCGACTGAATATGGCGGGGCGGGGCAGGACCTGGTGGCGGCGGTGGCCGTGATCGAGGAGCTGGCAGCGGCCGGGGCGTTCCTGGCCGGACCCTATATCCACACGGCCTTCTATGGCGGCATGAACCTGTCGGAAAACGGTTCGCCTGAGCAGAAGGCCGAATATCTGCCGCGGCTGGCGAAGGGCGAGCTGTTCTTCGCCTACGGGCTGTCCGAGCCGAACGTGGGCGGCGATCTGGCGAGCGTGGAGACGCGCGCCGAGCTGGATGGTGACGCGGTGGTCGTGAACGGTGCCAAGCGCTGGTGCACGGGGGCGGACTGGGCGGACGTGATCTATTGCCTGGTGCGCTCCGGGCCGGCGGGCCAGCGCTACCGGAACCTCAGCTTCCTGCTGATCCCGACCGAAACGCCCGGCATCCGCATGCAGGGGATCGAACATTCGAACCTGCGCTACACCGACAGCCAGGACGTGTTCTTCGACGATGTGCGCATTCCCGCCGCCAACATCGTCGGCGGGCCTGCCATGTGGAACCGGGGGTGGGAGCTGCTGGCGGGCCGCGCGCTGGATGTGGAGAAGATCGAGATTTCGGCCACCTGCTTCGGGATCGCGCAGGCGGCCCTGAAGGAGGCCTGGGCCTATGCGCAGGAACGGGTGCAGTTCGGCAAGGCCATCAGCCAGCACCAGTCGATCCGGCACAAGCTGGTGACGGCTGCAACGAAGCTGGAAGCCTGCCGGCACATGCTCTATCATGCGGCGTGGCTTGCGAACCAGGGTCGGACCTGTTCCGTGGAGACCAGCATGGCGAAACTGTTCATCGCCGACACCGGTGTCGAAATCGCGCTCGCCTGCCAGCAGGTGATGGGCGCCTATGCCCTGAGCGATGCCTATGAGATGGAGCGGCATGTGCGCGACCTGCTGGGCATGCCGATCGTGGGAGGATCATCCGACATGCAGCGGAACAATCTGGCCAGTCTGATGAAGCTTTGAACGCGCCCGCCGGACAGCTTGCCAGCGCGACCCCGCTGGAGGCGGCACGTTCGCTGAAGGGCCGGATCGCAGCCCGTGCCGAGGAGATGGAGACGGTTCGCCGCCTACCGGCCGACCTTGCCGCCGAAATGGCGCGCGCCGGCCTGTTCCGGATCGCGATGCCGGCCGCCCTTGGTGGCGCGGAGCTTCCGCCGGCCGATATCGTGCGGGTGATCGAGGCCGTGGCGGAGGCCGATGCCTCGGCCGGCTGGTGCGTGATGATCGGCGCCACCACGGCCGTCAGCCTTGCCTATCTGCCCCATGATGTCGCGACCGCGCTGGTGAGCGATCCGGACATGATCACCGGCGGGGTGTTCGCGCCGATGGGCCGGGCTGTGCTGGAAGGCGACTACTATCGGGTCTCGGGCCGGTGGAGTTGGGCGTCGGGTTCGGCCAATTGCCGGCTGCTGTTCGGCGGCTGCCTCGTGCACGAGGCCGGCGCACTGCGGCTGTTGCCCGGCGGGCGCCCCGATGCGCGGATGATGGTGATGCCGGCCGACAAGGTGGAGCTTCTCGACACCTGGCATGCGGCCGGGCTGAAGGGCACCGGTTCGGGCGACATGGCAGTGAAGGACCTCATCGTCCCCTTGGACCACAGCGTCAGCCTGGTGTCTGATCCGCCGGTCGAGACAGGTCCGCTCTATCTGTTCCCGGTGTTCGGCCTGTTGGCGCTGGGGATTGCAGGGGTTGCCAGCGGCAATGCGCGGGCAGCGATCGACGCGCTTGCAGCCGGGCTGTCCAGCCGCAAGCCCGCGGTTTCGTCGCGGTCGGCTGCCGAACGGGCAACCGTGCAGACCGAGTTCGCCAAGGCCGAGGCCCAGCTGTGTGCGGCACGGGCGTTGCTGTTCGAGACGCTGGACCGGGCCTGGGAGGCGGCCAACGGCACCGGCGTTGTGAGTGTTGAGATGCGCGCCCGGCTTCGGCTGGCGGCAACCCACATGGTCCGCACCGCCGCCGACGTGACCCGCATCGCCTATGACCTTGGGGGCGGGTCGGCCCTCTATCTGGAAAGCCCATTGCAGCGGCGCTTCCGGGACGCGCATGCGATGACGCAGCACATGATGGTGCAGCCGGCGACCTATGAACTGACGGGCCGGGTGCTGCTGGGCCAGCCTGTCGACGTTTCGATGCTTTGATTGCCGTTTCCGTTTCGGAAGCGGAGACGGCACCAGCCCACACCCGGGTTCCCATCGAAGCTGGCTTCGATGGGGCCCGCGCCACCCGGCCACCCACTAGCGTATCGTTCCGTTGGGTGGCCGGGTGGGGGTGCGGGCCGGTGCCGCGCTTGGTCAAACGCAAAGCCACCCCGGTTGCCGCCGGGCGGGCCCGCTGCTAGGCGCGGGACATGGCAGTTGACGACAAGATGGTGGCGCGGGTCGCTGGGCTCGCACGGTTGAAACTGGCACCCGCCGAGGTGCCGCACCTGACCCGGGAGCTGAACAGCATCCTGGGCTGGATCGACCAGCTGCAGGCTGTCGACACCGGAAACACCCAGCCGATGACGGCGGTGATCCCGCTGACCCGCGCCTGGCGCGACGATGTGATCAGCGATGGCGGCATCCAGCCGGACGTGCTGGCGAATGCGCCGGAATCTGCCCATGGCTTTTTCGCTGTTCCCAAGGTGATCGAATAATGGCCGCTCTGACAGACCTGTCGCTGGCCGCGATGCGCGCCGGGCTGAAGGCGCGGGATTTCTCCGCGCGCGAGCTGGTGTCTGCCCATGTTGCGGCGGTCGAGGCTGCGCGCCCGCTGAACGCCTTCCTGGTGGAAACGCCCGACCATGGGCTGGCTGCTGCCGATGCCGCCGACCAGGCGCTTGCCCGTGGCGATGCCGGGCTGCTTGCCGGCATTCCCCTTGGCATCAAGGATCTGTTCTGCACCAAGGGCGTGGAAACCACGGCCTCCAGCCTGATCCTGAAGGGGTTCAAGCCGCGGTATGAAAGCACGGTGACGGCGAACCTGTTTGCAGCGGGTGCTGCGATGCTGGGCAAGCTGAACCTGGACGAGTTCGCGATGGGCTCGTCGAACGAGACGTCGGCCTATGGGCCGGTGGTTTCGCCCTGGCGGGCGGACGGATCGACTGCGAAGCTGGTGCCTGGCGGGTCTTCGGGCGGGTCTTCGGCTGCGGTGGCCGCGCGGCTGTGCGCGGCGGC
>JBGTBK010000051.1:0-3946 GCA_041749355.1 Sandaracinobacter sp.
GCGAAGCCGGTGCGGCGCTCCATGCCGGGCTTGCGGCCCCCATCGCCGACGCAGGCGTGAACGCGCTCGCGCTGGTCGGCCCGGAAATGACGGCCCTCAAGGTGGCTGGCGCAGAGCATGTGGCGGATGCGACCGCTGCAATCTGCTGGGCGCGCGCCACCCTGCGCGATGGCGATGTGTTGCTGGTGAAGGGCTCCAACTCGCTCGGCCTGGGCGCCGTGGTCGCGGCGCTGAAGGGGGGCGGGCAATGATCTACCATCTGGCCGAATGGCTGGGCTTTCCGGGCGCCTTGAACCTGGTGCGCTACCTGACCTTCCGCTCGGGCGCGGCGCTGGTGACGGCGCTTTTCATCGGCTTGCTGATCGGGCCGCGCTTCATCGCCTGGCTGCGGGCAAATCAGGGCAAGGGCCAGCCGATCCGCGAGGATGGGCCCGCAAGCCACCTGATCACCAAGAAGGGCACGCCCACGATGGGCGGCCTGAAGATCCTGATCAGCATGACTGTCGCCACCCTCTTGTGGATGGAATGGGACAAGCCGTTCGTCTGGGCGGCGCTGTTCGTGACGCTGGGCTTCGGCGTGATCGGCTTCCTGGACGATTACAACAAGGTGATGAAGCGCTCGACCGCGGGCGTATCCGGCCGGGTGCGTCTGGCGGCCGAATTCCTGATCGCGGGCTGCGCGGTCTATTATGTGTCGCTGTTCGCGGGCACCTCGCTCTATTTCCCGTTCCTGAAGGACAGCGGCGTCGACCTGGGTTGGGCCTATGTTGCGTTCGGCGCGCTGGTGATCGTTGGCGCCGGCAATGCGGTGAACCTCACGGACGGGCTGGACGGTCTGGCGACCATGCCGGTCATCATCGCAGCAATGACCTACGGCATCATTGCCTATCTGGTGGGCAACGCCGTCTTCTCCGACTATCTGGGTGTCCACTTCGTGCCTGGTGCTGGCGAACTGATCGTGTTCGTCGGCGCGCTGGTGGGGGCGGGTCTCGCCTTCCTGTGGTTCAATGCGCCCCCGGCGGCCGTGTTCATGGGCGACACCGGAAGCCTCGCGCTCGGCGGCGCGATCGGCACAATCGCCGTTATCACCAACCACGAACTGGTGCTGGTGATTGTTGGCGGCCTGTTCGTGCTGGAGGCGGTGTCCGTGATTGTCCAGGTCGCGAGCTTCAAGCTGACCGGCAAGCGCGTCTTCAAGATGGCGCCCATCCACCACCATTTCGAGCAGCTGGGCTGGCCGGAATCGACCGTGGTGATCCGCTTCTGGATCATCTCCTTCGTGCTGGCGCTTGCCGGCCTTGCAACGCTGAAGCTGCGCTGATGGCGGGCGTCGCCGCACCCTCGCTGTCGGGCCGGCGCTTTGCCGTCTATGGGCTCGCGCGCTCGGGCCTGTCGGCGCTGCGCTTCCTTCACCGCTCGGGCGCCACGGCCATCTGCTGGGACGAGAATGCGGCCGCCCGGGAAAAGGCGCTGGCCGCGTTTCCAGGCCTGGAGCTCGCCGATTTCGCCACTCTCGACCTCGCGACGGTCGACGGGCTGGTGGTGTCGCCCGGGGTTCCGCTGAACCGCCATCCGCTCGCCGCCCGCGCGCGGGACGCCGGCTGTCCGATCCTTGGCGACATGGAGCTGTGGCAGCAGGCCCGCGCCACGCTGCCCGCTCACCGGCTGGTCGGCATCACCGGCACCAACGGCAAGTCCACCACCACGGTGCTGATCCACCATCTGCTTGCACATGCCGGTGTGCCGGCCCGGCTGGGCGGCAACATCGGCCTGCCGGTGCTCGATGCCGAGCCGCTTCCGGCAGGCGGCGTCTATGTGGTGGAGCTGTCGAGCTTCCAGATCGATCTGGCGCAGACGCTGGCCTGCGATGTCGCGATCTGGACCAACCTGACGCCCGACCATCTGGACCGCTATGACGGACTGTCGGGCTATGCGGCATCCAAGGCGCGGATCTTCGCGATGCAGGCGCCGGCCGCGCAGGCGGTGATCGCGATCGACGACGAATACACACGGGCAGCCGCTGACGCGCTGCCGGCGGGTCTGCACCTGACCCGGGTGTCGGCTGCCGACATCGCGCCCAAAGACCAGTCCCGCTGGCCGAGCCTGCAGGGCCCGCACAATGCGCAGAATGTCGCCTGCGCGGTAGCGGCCGCCCGCCTGCTGGGGCTGGACACGGCTGCGATCGAGGCCGGGCTTGCCAGCTTCCCGGGCCTTGCCCACCGCATGGAGATCGTGCGGACCGTGCGCGGCGTCCGCTATGTGAACGACAGCAAGGCGACCAACCCCACCAGTGTCGCGCCGGCCCTGCAGGCCTTCGGGGGCATCCACTGGATTCTCGGCGGGCAAGCCAAGACGGCCGAGCTGGATGCCTGCCTGCCGCACCTTGGAACGGTGAAGGCGGCCTATGTGATCGGCGAGGCAGCCCCGCTGTTCGAGACGATCCTGCAGCAGCACCTGGGCGTGACCAACGCCGGCACGCTGGACAGGGCCGTGGCCGCAGCCGCTTCGGCAGCAAGCGCGGGAGATACCGTCCTGCTGTCGCCTGCCTGCGCCTCGTTCGACCAGTTCCGCGACTTCGAAGCGCGTGGGGACCATTTCCGCACTCTTGTCGAAGGGCTTGCCGCTTGAGCATTGCCGGCCTCTCCCTGTCGTTCGGGCGCGCGGACCGCAACCCGCTGGCGCGCTGGTTCTGGACCATCGACCGCCCGCTGCTGGCGATGCTGCTGGTGCTGATCGGCTGCGGGATCATTGCGGTGGCCGCCGCCTCGCCGGCAGCCGCGCTCCGGCTGTCGGGTGGTGCGGTGCAGATTCCGCCGCTGCACTTCCTGTGGCGGCAGATCATCTGGGTGATGCTGGGCGTCCCGCTGATGCTGGGCGTGTCCATGCTGACGAAGGATGCCGCCCGGCGGGTGGCGCTTGGCGGCTTCCTGCTGTTCCTCGTGATCCTGGCGCTGGTGCCCTTCATCGGGGCGGAGAACAACGGCGCCCAGCGCTGGATCCAGCTGCCCGGCTTCCAGATGCAGCCGATCGAGTTCCTGAAGCCCTTCTTCGTGGTGTCAACAGCCTGGCTGTTCGCGATCCGCTTCGAGGACCGCTCGCTCCCCGTCATCCCGGCCGGCGGCATGGTGCTGGCCCTGATCGTGGGGCTTTTGGTGATCCAGCCGGACTTCGGCCAGGCGGCGCTTCTGATCGCGGTCTGGCTGGTTCAGGCGGTGCTTGCGGGGTTGCCGCTGATCATCCTGGGGCTGGCCATCCTTGGCCTGCTTGGCGGACTGGTTCTGGCCTACCAGTTCGAGCCGCACATCCGGAACCGGATCGATGGCTATCTGCACGGCGAGGGCGACACCTATCAGGTGGATCGGGCGCTGGATTGCTTCCGCTCGGGCGGGCTTTACGGGGCCGGGCCCGGCCAGGGGACAGCCAAGTTCCACCTGCCCGAAGCGCAGACCGACTACATCTTTTCGGTCATCGGGGAGGAATTCGGAGCTATCATCTGTTTTGCGCTCGCCCTACTATATCTTGCGATTGTCCTGCGCGTTCTGCTACAACTTCTGGATGAAGACGACCCCTTCACGCTGATCGCGGCGACGGGCCTCGTCGCGCAGTTCGGGGGCCAGGCGCTCATCAACATGTCGGTGAATCTCGCGCTTGCACCTTCGAAGGGCATGACCCTTCCCTTCATCAGCCACGGCGGATCGAGCTTCCTTGCGACTGCGCTGGGGATGGGGCTTCTGCTGGCGATCACGCGGCGCAACCGGCATCTGAAATCCAGTCCCTATCTGCAGCCGGGGCCCGAGCCGCGCGCCGGCGTGGCTCCCTTGAAGCCGCGGGCGGCATGAGCCTGTCCGTCCTCATCGCGGCCGGGGGAACCGGTGGCCACATGATCCCGGCCCATGCCCTGTCGGAAGAGCTGATGCGCCGCGGGCACAGGGTGACGCTGCTGACC
>JBGTBK010000052.1:0-1914 GCA_041749355.1 Sandaracinobacter sp.
CCGAGCGCTGCGCGCTCTCGCCCCGCCAGCCCTTGCCGTCGAGTGTGGTTCGCATCAGGCTTGCCATGCTCCCATCTCCTTCTGTTCCTGACCCAGTGTCTGGCCCCAGGCCGCCCCGTGGCTGCGCCGCGCGACGCGCAAGGTCGCCGAGCGTGCCCTCGGGTTCGCCAGCAACTCGTCCTCGCCCGGCCGCACGGCCTTGGCGGGCCGTTCGAAGCTCGGTTCGCGCTGGGGTTCCGCTTCGGGAAGATAGCGCGACCCCGAAGGCAGGCTGCCCGAGCGTTCAGCCAGGAAGCGCTTCACGATCCGGTCCTCGAGGCTGTGGAAGCTGACGACGGCAAGCCGCCCACCGGGCTTCAGCACGGCTTCCGCCGCCTCCAGCCCGCGCTCCAGCTCGCCCAGCTCGTCGTTCACACGGATGCGGATCGCCTGGAAACTGCGCGTGGCAGGGTCGCGCTTGTGGTCTTTCGCGCCGCCCTTCCCGGCCTTCACCACCCGCCGCACCAGCCCCGCAAGCTCGGCCGTCGTGCGGAACGGCCGGTCTGCGACAATGGCGCGGGCGATGCGGCGGGCGGCCGGCTCTTCGCCATAATGAAACAGCACATCGGCGATTTCCGCCTCGGTGGCGCCATTCACGAAATCGGCCGCGCTTTCGCCCTCGCCCGACAGGCGCATGTCGAGCGGGCCGTCGGCCTGGAAGGACAGGCCATAGGCCGGGTCGTCCATCTGGATCGAGGAATAGCCGAGATCGAGCGCGACGGCGTCGGCGCTTGCCGAACCCAGTGCTTCGGCCATGGTCGCGAAGGTGCCGTTCACCAGCCGGAGCCGGCCGCCGGCGTCGGCCACCATCGGTTCGGCGCGCGAAATCGCCCGAGGGTCGCGGTCGAAGCCGGTCACCTCGGCGCCTGCCGCAAGGGCGGCCCGGGCATAGCCACCGCCGCCGAAGGTGCCGTCGATCACATGGTCGCCGGCAGCGATCTCCAGGGCGGCGATCACTTCGTCGAGCAGGACAGGGATGTGGGAGAGAGCGGAGGCAGCGGTGCCGTCAGGCGCAGGAGGGGTGCCGCCGACCGGGCGGGCGGTCATTGCGTCCTCCCGGCGAGCAGGGCCGTCACCAGCTTCACCACCCGGGGGTCCTGCCCCTCCTGGGCCAGGAACTGTTCGGGCGACCAGATCTCGAAATGGTGGCCAACGCCCATGAACACGACCTGGCCGCCGATCTCTCCCATCTCCCGCATCAGCGGCGACAGGATAATCCGGCCGGTCTCGTCATATTTCAGATGCTCGGTCGCACCAAAGACCGACCGCGCCTTGCGGCTGCGCCCGGGGCCGAAATCGGCCGCAAACTCCTCTTCCAGCCGCGCCTCCAGCCGGTCGAAGTAGGTGATGTCATAGCCGATCAGGCAGGGCGAATGCTCGTCGGGCCCAAGCACAAGCTCGCGGGTCTGGCTTCGAGTCTCGATCGTTTCGCGCAGGGGCGCAGGAACGGACAGCCGATGCTTCGCATCGACTCCATTCACATAGGTCCCTGAAAAATAGCCGCGAATTTGCCGATCCCCTTTTGCGGACCAGTGCGCGGGGCCGTTCGGCAAGGCAGGGGAAACGCCTTGGGAGGAACAGGCAGGCCGCACGCCAGCCCTGTGGAAAAGGGATAGCATGGGCTTTCATGGGTATTCAATGGGATTTTATGGTCTCAATTGGCCCCGTTTCTTCAAGTGCCTGAAGTAACAACACTTCTTCCGACACGGTTTCGCGCAGCTTTCGCGCAGAGATCTGTGGAAAACTCTGTTGGCGAATGGGCTGCCCGGATGCCTTGCCCATGCCGTCCCACGCGGGCCCATCATGGCAGCGGCGCCGCCACGCGAAAGGCGAAGTGCCGGGCCGCGCGGACGTCGGTGCGCGTGTCGGAGGTCA
>JBGTBK010000053.1:0-14920 GCA_041749355.1 Sandaracinobacter sp.
AGCGCGACCGCGCGCCGGCCGCAAGGCCGCCCCCGCGTCAGCGCTTCGCCCGTGAGCGAGTCTAAAGCCCAGCTGCCCGCATCAGCGCTTCGGTCGAAGGGTCGAAGCCATCCGTCTTGCCCGCCGACAGCTGGTTTGCCACCTGCTTGCCAAGCTCGACGCCCCACTGGTCGAACGGGTTCAGCCCCATCATCATGGCAGCGCTGAAGGTCCGCGCCTCGTAAAAGGCCAGAAGCGCGCCCAGCCGGTCCGGCGTCAGCTCGTCGATCAGGATGGTGGCCGACCCGCGGTTGCCGGGAAAGCTCTTGGCCTGCGCAAGCGCTGCATCGCCCTTGGCTTCGGCAAGCGCCTCGGCCTGGGTGCGGCCGCGCAGAAGCGCTGCCCCTTGCGCAAAGCAGTTGGCCAGAAGCAGCCGGTGGTGCACCGGATCAAGGTCATGGCCGGGCTTTGCGACCGCCACGAACTCGATCGGATCGCTGTGCGTTCCCTGGTGCAGCAGCTGGAACACTGCATGCTGGGCGTCGGTTCCGGTGCCGCCCCAGCTGATCGCAGCCGTCGGGAAGGGCAAGGGCGTACCGTCGCGCGCCACCGACTTGCCGTTCGATTCCATCTCCAGCTGCTGCAGATAGGGCGGCAGCAGCCGAAGCCGCTCGTCATAGGCAAAGATGGCCCGCGTGGGCTTGTTCAGGAAACAGGCCTGCCATACATCCGCCATGGCAGCCAGCACCGGCGCGTTCAGCGCAAACGGCTTGTCCAGGAAATGCCGGTCCATCGCATGGGCACCGTCCAGCAGGGCTTCGAACGCCTGCGGCCCGCAGCGCACCGCCAACGGAAGCCCCACGGCCGACCATAACGAGTAGCGCCCGCCGACAGACTCGGCGAAGGGCAGGATTTCGGCGATTCCCCGCGCCGCAGCCTTGGCAGGCGCCGCGGTCACGGCGACAACCCGGCGAACCGGGTCGGCCACGCCATTGTCCGAAAGCCAGCGCAGCGCACTGTCGAGGTTGGTCAGCGTTTCCTGAGTGGTAAACGTCTTGGAAACCGCCACCAGCAGCGTTTCGGCAGGGTTGCAGGCCGCAAAGGCGCGGGCAAGCGCTGCGCCGTCGATGTTGGCTGCCACATGCACATCGGGCCCGTCGCCAGCCGTCCCAAGCGCATCCACCAGCAGTTGCGGCCCCAGCGCCGACCCCCCGATCCCGATGTGGATCAGGTGCCGGATCGGCCCCAGGCCACCGGCCCGGATCCGCCGGGCAAGGTCCAGCAGGCCGGCATGCTCGCCCCGGTTGTCGGGGTGGCGCACGGCCATGTGGGTTGCAGCGCGCCCCTCCGACGGGTTCACCACCTGGCCCGTTGCCAGCTTCGACCGCCATTCGGCCAAGCCCGCTTCGGCTGCAAGCGCGGCAAGGGCCTGCACATGCGACATCGACATCGGCAGCTTCGAAAGGTCGAAGCGGATCCCATCCACCTCTGGCGCCAGGTCCTCAAGGCGGGAAGCCTCGTCGTCGAACAGATCCATGATCCGGGTGGGGGGCTTGGCAGCCAGCTGGCCCAGGAAGGCCCAGGCGTCGGTCTGATGAGGAAGCATGGCCGTCCATCTAGCTGAAAGCCGATGGCTGTGCGAGCCTCGAACCTTCCGCGGCAGCCGGTTTTCGCCGCTTCCGCAGCCCCACTTGACAGTCCTTTGCACCAAGGCCACCCCTCCCCGGATGGAGGCCCCCCCGACAGTCGAGCATCGCGCACCCGACGTCTCGCCGCTCGAGGCCGCGCGGGCCGAGCATCAGCGCGCGGGCGCGCAACTGGCCGCACGCCTGTGGCCCTTCCTGAAGCTGATCGCAGCTGCACTCGCCATCGCCCTGTTCATCCGGGTGGCCGTGGTGCAGCCCTTCGCCATCCCCTCGGGCTCGATGAAGCCCACCCTTCAGCCTGGTGACTTCGTGATCGTCGACAAGCGGGCCTATGGCTGGTCGCTTGCGGCCCTTCCGCTGGCAGCCCCGCTCACCCGCCCGCAGGGCGTCGCGTCCGGCCGGCTTGCGGCAAGGCCCGTTCTGCCGGGTGATGTCATCGCCTTTGTCGGGCCCGACGGTCGGGATTATGTGAAGCGGGTGATCGGCCGCGCCGGTGATCGGGTGGAGCTGCATGCCGGCGTGCTCCACATCAACGGCACAGCCATTCCCTGCGAACCGATCACGGCCGGCCTGTGCCGGGAAATCCTGCCCGGCGGAAGAAGCCACCTCATCCGCTCCAACGGAAGCGGCCCGAAATCCGACTTCGGCCCGCTGCTGGTGCCCCAGGGCCATTATTTCGTGATGGGCGACAATCGCGACGCAAGCGCCGACAGCCGGACACCGCGCACCGATGGTGGCGTCGGGCTGGTGCCCGATGCGCAGGTCATGGGCCGCGCAGCACGCATCTTCCTGTCGGTGTCCGACACCATCCACTGGGAGCGGATCGGGCGCAGCATTGACTGAGGGTTGCGAAAGCTGGGCGGCGCGCGCGCTGGGCTGGGAGGGCGCCGATGTCGCGCTGCTCCACCGCGCGCTCACCCACAAGAGCGTCGGCCCCGACAATTACGAGCGGCTGGAATTCCTGGGCGACCGGGTGCTTGGCGCCGTCATTGCCGACTGGGTGTTTACGGCCTTCCCCAACGAACCCGAAGGCAAGCTCACCCGCCGCTTCCACCAGCTGGTCAGCCGCGAGATCTGCGCCCGCGTCGCCCGGCGTGTCGGTGTGCCCGCCGTCGTGAAGCTCGGCCAGCAGGCCCGCGCAGACGGCGGCTCCGACAGCGACAACATCCTGGGCGACGTGATGGAGGCGCTGATCGGCGCAGTCTATCTGGACCGCGGCATGGCGGCCGCAAGCAGCATGATCCGGAGCCTGTGGGATGCCGAAGTCAGCTCGACCGCGGAAGCCCCCAAGCACCCCAAGATGCGACTGCAGGAATGGGCCGCCGCCCACAGCCACAAGGCCCCCGTCTATGCGCTGCTCGGCCGGACCGGGCCGCACCATTCCCCCCGCTTCCGGGTCGAACTGTCCATCGCCGGCCTGCCGTCCGTGGTTGCCGAAGGCAGCTCCAAGCAGGACGCCGAAACTGCGGCCGCGCGCACTTTCCTGGAGACCCATGCAAACTGACCCCCCACTCTCAGGCCTCGCGCCACAGGCCGGCGCGGTCACCCGCTGCGGGGTCGTCGCGCTGATCGGCGCCCCCAACGCCGGCAAGAGCACGCTGGTGAACGCACTGGTCGGCCAGAAGGTCGCAATCGTCAGCCCCAAGGTGCAGACCACCCGCGTCCGCCTCACCGGCATCGCGATCGAAGGTCAGGCCCAGCTGCTGCTGGTCGACACGCCGGGCGTCTTCCAGCCCCGCCGCCGGCTCGACCGCGCGATGGTGCAGAACGCCTGGGAAGGGGCCGCCGATGCAGACGTCGTCCTCGCCCTCGTCGACGCAAAGGCGGGCTTGCGAGACGAAGTCCGCAGCCTCCTTTCCACGCTGGCCGATCGCCGCGAACCGCGCTGGCTCATCCTCAACAAGGTCGACATAACCGACAAGGGAAAGCTCCTCGGCCTCATCGCCCAGGCGAACGAACTCGCGCCCTTTGCCGAAACCTTCATCGTCTCGGCCCTGTCGGGTGATGGCGTCCCCGATCTGAAGCGCGCACTGGCCGCCGCCGTGCCCGAAGGCCCCTGGCTCTTCCCCGAAGACCAGCTCTCGGACGCGCCCGCGCGGCTGATGGCAACCGAGCTGGTGCGCGAACAGCTGTTCCTCCAGCTCGGGCAGGAACTGCCCTATGCAGTCGCTGTGATAGCAGAGAAGTTCGAGGAGCGCCCCGACGGGTCGGCCGCGATCCACGCCCAGATCCTGGTCGAGCGCGAAAGCCAGAAAGTCATGGTGGTGGGTGCCCGCGGCGCCAAGGTGAAATCCATCGGCGAGGCCGCACGCGCGCAGATGGAAGAGCTGCTCGGCCGCCGCACCCACCTGTTCCTGCATGTGAAGGTGAAGCCGGGCTGGGCCGACGACCGCCACACCTGGCGCGACCTCGGGATGGACTGGGTGGATTGACCAGCCGAGGCAGCCCGCCATGCTGAGCTTCGAAGACGAAGCTCTGGTACTGACCAGCCTTCCCCACGGCGAGAATGGCGCAGTCGTCCGCTTCCTGTCGTTCAGCGGCGGGCTTCGCGCCGGCTATGTCCCCGGCGCGCGCGGCAAGGGCAAGCGCGCCCTGCTCCACCCCGGAAACCGGGTCGCGCTGGCGCTGAGGGCGCGTGCCGAGGGCCAGCTGGCCGGTGCAACGGTCGAACTCGTCGCCAGTCGCGCGCTTCTCGCCTTCGAGGCACAATCGGCCGCCTTCCTGTCCTGGCTCAGCGAGCTGACGGCGACCGCCCTCGCCGAAGAGGTGCCCCACCCCAGGCTCGCATCCGCGCTGGATGCCCTTCTCGCCGGCCTGTCGGCCGGCATGGACCGCACCGCCGCCCGCGCCGGCCTTGCCCGCTACGAACTGCTCCTTCTCGAGGAAGAGGGCTTCGGCCTCGATCTCTCGGCCTGCGCGCTCGGCGGCCCATCTGATGCACTTGCCTTCGTCAGCCCGAAGACTGGCCGGGCGGTCAGCGCGCAGATGGCCGCCGGACAGCCCTGGGCCGGCCAGCTGCTCGCGCTTCCCCCCTTCCTGCTCCAGGGCGGCCCGGCAACCCCGGTCGAAGCCGACCAGGCCCTTGCCCTGTCGGGCCATTTTCTCGCCCGCCACTGGCTGTCGGGCGACCGGCTGGAAGCGCTTCGGTCAAGGGCCATTGGCAGCACCCGCGCCGCCCCCTAAAGCGTCCGCATGAGTGCCACCGACGAACCCGGAATCATCGAATCCCCCTTCGACGTCGCCCTGTCCGAGCGCTATCTTGTCTATGCGCTCTCCACCATCACCGCGCGCTCGCTGCCGGATGTGCGCGACGGGCTGAAGCCGGTCCACCGCCGCATCATGTGGGCGATGCGCCTCCTGAAGCTCGACCCGGCGTCGGCCCCCAAGAAGTGCGCCCGCGTCGTCGGCGACGTGATCGGCAAATACCACCCGCACGGCGACACGGCGGTCTATGATGCCCTCGTCCGCCTCGCCCAGGATTTCGCGCTGCGCTACCCGCTGGTCGAGGGCCAGGGCAATTTCGGCAACATCGACGGCGATAACGCCGCCGCCATGCGCTACACCGAAGCCCGCCTCACCCGCGCAGCCATCCTGCTGATGGAGGGCGTCGACGACGAGACCGTCCCCTTCCGCCCCACCTACAATGGCGAGGAGGAAGAGCCCGAGGTCTTCCCGGCCGCCTTCCCGCACCTGCTCGCAAACGGCGCGACCGGAATCGCAGTCGGCATGGCAACCAGCATTCCGCCGCACAATGTGGCCGAGATTGCCGGCGCCGCAACGCTGCTGCTTGACGATCCGGCTGCCAACCTCGCCGACCTGATGGCGCTGATGCCGGGGCCCGACTTCCCGACAGGCGGCCTCATCGTCGAGCCGCGCGAAAGCCTGATCGAGGCCTATGCAACGGGCCGAGGCTCCGTCCGCCTGCGCGCCCGCTGGGCCCAGGAAGACCTTGGCCGCGGCACATGGTCCATCGTGATCTCGGAAATCCCCTGGGGGGTGCAGAAGTCCCGCCTGATCGAGCAGATCGCCCAGATCATTGCCGACAAGAAGCTGCCCATCCTGGAAGACGTCCGCGACGAATCCGACGCCGAGATCCGCCTCGTGCTGGAACCCCGCTCGCGCAACGTCGACCCGGCCCAGCTGATGGAGAGCCTGTTCAAGCTCACCGACCTCGAGACCCGCGTTTCGATCAACCTCAACGTGCTGATGCCCGATCGCACCCCCCGCGTGCTGGGGCTTCGCGCGCTGCTGCAGGCCTGGCTCGACCACCGGCAGGATGTGCTGGTGAAGGCCAGCCGCCACCGCCTTGCCGAGATCGTCGACCGGCTGGAGCTGCTGGCCGGCTACATCATCGCCTATCTGAACCTCGACGAGGTGATCCGCATCATCCGCACCGAGGACGAGCCCAAGCCGGTCCTCATGGCGGCCTTCAACCTGACCGAACGGCAGGCCGAGGCCATCCTCAACATGCGCCTCAGGTCGTTGCGCAAGCTCGAGGAAATGGAACTCCGCCGCGAGCAGGAAAAGCTCAGCGCCGAACAGGCCGAGCTCGAAGCGCTTGTCGGCTCGGCTGCGCGGCAGAAGACGGTCCTCAAGAAGCAGCTCGCCGCGCTGATGAAGGAGTTCGGCACCGACAAGCCCAACGGCAGTCGCCGCTCCGACTTCGCCGACGCTCCGCAGGCGGTGGCCATAAGCCGGGAATCGATGATCGAGCGCGAGCCCGTCACCATCATCCTCTCCCAGCGCAACTGGATCCGCGCCCAGAAGGGCCATGCCGATCTTTCCGCGCTCGACGGCCTGAAGTTCAAGGAAGGCGACGGCCTGGCCCGCGCCTTCCACGCCGAAACGACCGACCGCCTCCTGATTGCAGCATCGGGCGGGCGCTTCTTCACCCTGCTCGCCAACGACCTCCCCGGCGGGCGCGGCTTCGGCGAGCCGATCACGCTGATGGTCGATTTCCCGGCCGGCGAGGAGATCGTGGCGGCTCTTCCCTGCAAGCCGGGCGCTAAACTGCTTCTCGCAGCCTCCGACGGGCGCGGCTTTGTCGCCGACGCCCAGGAACTGCTGGCCGAGACCCGCAAGGGCCGGCAGGTGCTGAATCTCAAGGACAAGGCAAAGGTCGCGATCGTCCGCCCGATCCCGGAGGGCCACGACCATGTCGCCGTCATCGGCGAGAACCGCAAGCTGCTGGTCTTCCCGCTGGAGGCCCTGCCCCAGATGGCGCGCGGCCAGGGCGTCGCGCTGCAGAAATACAAGGATGGCGGGCTGGCGGATGCGACAACGCTGAAGCTGGCCGACGGCCTGTCGTGGAAGCTGCAGGGCGAAAGCAATCGCACCCGCACCGAAACGGACCTCACCCCCTGGCTGCTCTCGCGCGCCGCCGCCGGGCGTCTGCCGCCACAGGGCTTCCCAAAGGACAACCGCTTCAACTAGGCTGCTGTCAGGCCCGTAATGGGCCAACGGGGGAGTGTTCGTCATGCTGAAGCCGATCGTTGCGACCGTTGCAGCCCTGCTGCTGGCAAGCCAGGCGGCAGCACAGGCCCAGCCGGCCGAGACGCTGTTCACCAATGTCCGGGTGTTCGACGGCAAGTCAGCCACCCTGTCCGCGCCGACCAGCGTGCTGGTGCGCGGCAACCGAATCGCTGCCATCGGCACAGGTGCAACGCCGGCCGCCGGTGCCACCCGGATCGACGGCAAGGGCCGCACACTGATGCCCGGCCTGATCGATGCACACATCCACCTCACCTTCAGCACCGTGTCGACCCAGCAGATGCTCGGGCCCGACATGACGGCCGAAAAGGGCCAGGCGGCAGCCGCAGCCGAAGCACGCCGCATGCTGATGCGCGGCTTCACAAGCGCGCGCGACATGGGCGGGCCGATCTTCGAGGTGAAGGCCGCAATCGACAGCGGCAAGGTCGAAGGCCCACGGATCTGGCCGTCGGGCGCGGTCATCTCGCAGACCTCGGGCCATGGCGACTTCCGGCTGCCCAACGAGCGCTCAAGGCGCTTCTTCGGAGGTGTCAGCAAGGCCGAGGAGCTTGGCGCCACCTTCATTGCCGACGGCCGCGACGAGGTGCTGACGGCAACCCGCGAAAATCTCCGCCGCGGCGCCTCGCAGATCAAGGTGATGGCAGGCGGCGGCGTCTCGTCGGATTACGACCCTCTCGACGTCGCGCAATACACGCTCGACGAGCTGAAGGCCGCGGTCGAGGCAGCCGACGACTGGAACACCTATGTCTCGGTTCACGCCTATACGCCCAAAGCCGTTCAGAAGGCGATCGCGGCCGGCGTGAAGGTGATCGACCATGGGCAGCTGCTGGACGAGCCGACCGCCCGGCTGATGGCCGAGAAGGGCGTCTGGTGGAGCCTGCAGCCCTTCATGGAAGACGGCACCGACACGCGCTTTGCCGAGGGCACCCCCAACCGCATCAAACAAAAGCAGATGTACGCCGGCACCGACACCGCCTTTGCGCTGGCGAAAAAATTCCGCATCCGAACGGCGTTCGGCACCGACAAGCTGTTCGATCCTGCCTCCGCCGCCCGGCAGAACATCGATCTGGTGAAGATGCAGCGCTGGTACACGCCGGCCGAAGTGCTGAAGATGGCGACCGCCGACAATGCCGAGCTGCTGGCGCTTTCGGGCCCGCGCAACCCCTATCCCGGAAAGCTCGGCGTGGTCGAAGTCGGCGCGCTGGCAGACCTGCTGCTGGTCGATGGAAACCCGATTGCCGACATCAATATCATCGCCGATCCCGAGCGGAATTTCCGCGTGATCATGAAGGACGGCAAGGTCTACAAGAACAGCCTGTGAGAGCCATGATCCGAACCCTGCTCGCCGCCCTTCTGCTCGCGACCCCTGCGTTCGCGCAGACGCAGGCACCCGCACCCGCCGCACCGGCTTATGCGGTGCCCAACTCCGAAGTGCACCGCATCCGCGCCGAAAAGCTGGGCCGCGACTATGAGCTGATCGTGCTGCTTCCGCCCGGCTATGCGTCGAACCCCGACCGCCGCTATCCCGTCCTCTTCACCACCGATGCGCCGCAGAGCATCCTGCTGATGCGCGGGCTGCAGACCCGCCTGCGCGCCGGCGAGCGCGGCATGGCAGACGCGATCATCGTCGGCCTTGGCTATTCGGTCGGCGACGACGGCACCCACAGCCGCCGCCGGGACTACACCCCCAGCCCCAACGGCGACATCGACGCCCGCCCCACATCCAGCAAGCCGGTCGAATATGGCCAGGCCGAAGGCTACCTGCTGCACCTGAAGGAGGAGGTCTTTCCCTTCCTGGAAAGCCGCTACCGGATCGATCCCAAGCGGCGCATCTATGCCGGGCACAGCTATGGCGGGCTGTTCGGAACCCATGTGCTGCTGACCGACCCCACCATGTTCCAGAAATACATCCTGCTCAGCCCCTCGCTCTGGTACGACCGGCGCCTGATGATCGCCCGCGAACGCGGCTTTGCGATGCGCAACAAGGACCTCCCGGCCGAGGCCTATTTCATGATCGGCGGCGAGGAAACCGTGCCCGACCCCGACACCGAACCCTTCGGCAACAGCCGCATGGCGATGGTGGAGGACATGGACGAGATGGTCCGCATGCTGAAAAGCCGCAACTACCCCTCGCTGAAGGTGCAGCAGAAGGTCTTCCCCGGCGAAGACCATGGCAGCGTCTATGCCGACGCCATCAAGACCGGAATGGAATGGGCCCTGCCCGGCACGGGCAAGACCCCCCACACCCCTTGCGAAACCCCGGGCTGCCGGATGCCCTACGCGCCGACGGCCCGGGAGGATTGAGCCAAAAGCAGGATCAGGCCGGAAGTCCGGGCACCTCCGTCAGCAGGATATCCTTTCGAAGCGCGCTCAACGCCGCCTCCTTCGCTGCCGCATCCAGGTACCGAACCATGTCGTAGAAGGACCGGTCGAAGAGCGTGTCCAGGTGCAGCTGCGGGATATGGATCCCCAACGAAACCGCTTCTTCAAAGGGTTTGATCAAATCCTTTTCCACTTGGGCTCGGAACAGGATCTTGGTGTCGAAAAGAGCTGAGGGCTTCACACCCACCCAGACTGCGAGGTGATCCTCAGTTCCGTGCCTTTTCACAAATCGCCTCGTAAGTGCCTCTGCGGTATCGAAATAGCTGGCCATGTCAGTCTCCCTCGGTTGCAGATACCGGGCCAGGTCGGCCTCAGAACAGAATGCCGAAAATCAGCGTCAGCGTGTCTTCGCGTTCCAGCGATTTCACCTCTGTGCCGCGCCGATAGGCCGGGCCGATGTCCACGGCATAGCGGTCCGCAATCCACCAGCGGTAGGCAATGGAGGCATCGAAGCGCTCGAAATCCCTGACCGGTCCAGCCACCACGGGAAGGTAGGAATAGCGCAGATCGAGAACGAAGCCCTTGTCGGCCAGCGCAGGCGAGACGCGCCAGCCAATCGCCCCGCCGATCGCAAGATAGTCGTCGAACTCGTCCGGCTTGCTGGCCCCGCGGGCTGTCACGACCGCCCCGTCCATTGCGCCCTCCACATAGCAGCCCGACCGCATCGAGCCCCAATAGGCAAAGGTGCCGAAGTTGCAGATGCCGAGCGGCAGAATGAAGGCCGGCCTTGCAACCAGACGCCCGGTCAGGCGGCCATTCCTTTCGACAAGATTGGAGGCGAAGGCAGCCTGGGCCGAAAAGCCGATGGCATCCCCCAGGGAAAACTCTGAGGCAGACAGACCAGCCTCGAAGGATTCCGTATCGGAGTCCCGCTCGGTCTCTCCTGCCTTCAGCGTCGGCGCCGGATTCGCTCGAGCCTGGCCAAGGGTGTAGCTCGCATAGACGAACACCGGATCAGGCTTGAGATCTCCGCTGATGCGCAGGCCCACGGTTGCGTCCACGCTTGCCTTGCGGCTCGTCTTTGTCGTCCGCTGGCCGTTCGCTTCCGTTGTCTCGCGCGAGCGAATGAAGCCGATCGAAGCCGACTCCCCGGATTTCAGGCCCTTTGCGTCGACTGCAGACAGGTCATCCACGGTGCGCCCCACATTGAAGCGCGGGATCGGGGTCGGGTCATTGAAACTGGCGATATAGGCCTGTGAAGGACGATCCTGGGAAACCTTGCGCGGTAGGCAGACCACTTCAAGGGTTGCCGCGTTCTTCTTGAACCAGCCGAACGTTTCCCCACGCGGCATCGCCGGCTCGAAGCGCAGCTTGTAAAGTGTTTCGGCTTGGGCCGGGTTGGCCTGGAACCTCGCATACATCTCCATCACGGGCTGGGAGAAGTCGGTCCCGCCATCCGCAAACACGGCCGAAACAAGGCTTCCGGCCCGTTCCCGCTCGACAGAAGGGCGCTTGCCCACGGACACCACGACCGCTTCGGCAAAGGACTCCAGATCCATGCGCTTTTCCGCGCCAGCAGGATCCAGACCCTCGCACGCTATCGTCGCCAGGCTTTTGGCCGTGGTCGCCCCGGCGGCTGTCGCCGGCAACACGAGCACGGCTGAAGCCGCCAGCAGCGCCCAGACACCCGCAAACCGCAGGGCCCTGCTGTTCACATGGGGCGCCGGCGCAAGTGCCGGGCAGCCGACATCACTCGGTGCAAAGCCTGAGACGAGTTGTTGCATATCGGGGCCTCTCCTGATCCACCTCGCAAGGATCAGCGACTGTTAACCCTTTGGCAACAGCGTTCGGCCGACGTGACGATTTATTAACGCCTGAACCTCACCGACGCGAACTACCGCCGCCCCTTCGGCATCCCCTTCGATTTCCCCCAGCGATTCGTCCGCGTGCCCGGACGGCCGGCGTCTGCCCTGCCCTTCACGGGGGCGGCGCGTTCGGTCGCGATGCCCAGCTCGTCGGCCTCCAGCCGGCGGATCTCGTCGCGGATGCGCGCCGCCTCCTCGAACTCCAGGTCCGAGGCCGCCTTCTGCATCTTCTTCTCGAGGTCGGCGATATAGGCCTTCAGATTGTGCCCCACGAGGTGCGGGGTCTCCTCGTCGATCTCGACGGTCAGATGGTCCTTTGCCGCGACATGGGCGACCACATCGGCAATCGCCCGCTTGATTGTCGTCGGCGTGATCCCGTTTGCCGCATTATAGGCCATCTGCTTGGTCCGCCGCCGCTCGGTCTCGGCAAGGGCCCGGTCCATGCTGCCTGTGCGGCGATCCGCATACAGGATCACGCGGCCCTCCACATTGCGCGCCGCCCGCCCGATGGTCTGCACCAGGCTGGTCTCCGAGCGCAGGAACCCCTCCTTGTCCGCGTCCAGGATGGCAACAAGCCCGCATTCGGGAATGTCCAGCCCCTCGCGCAGCAGGTTGATCCCCACCAGCACGTCATAGACCCCCATCCTGAGGTCCCGGATCAGTTCGATCCGCTCCAGCGTCTCCACGTCCGAATGCATGTAGCGCACGCGCAGGCCCGCCTCGTGCAGGAACTCCGTCAGGTCCTCGGCCATCTTCTTGGTGAGAGTCGTCACCAGCGTGCGATAGCCCTTGGCCGCGGTCGCCTTCGCCTCGGCGATCAGGTCGTCCACCTGGTCCTCGACGGGTCTGATTTCCACAGGCGGGTCGATCAGGCCCGTGGGCCGGATCACCTGCTCCACAAACACGCCGCCGGTCTGCGCCATCTCCCAATTGCCGGGCGTCGCGCTCACGCTCACCGTCTGCGGGCGCATCAGGTCCCACTCCTCGAACTTCAGCGGCCGGTTGTCGACGCAGCTCGGCAGCCGGAAGCCATATTCGGCCAGCGTCACCTTGCGCACCCGGTCGCCCCGGCTCATCCCGCCGATCTGCGGGACCGTCACATGGCTTTCGTCCACGAACAGCAGCGCATTCTCCGGCAGATATTCGAACAGCGTCGGCGGCGGCTCGCCCGGCAGGCGCCCGGTCAGGAAGCGGCTGTAATTCTCGATCCCTGCGCAGCTGCCGGTCGCCGCGATCATTTCCAGGTCGAAATTGGTCCGCTGCTCAAGCCGCTGATATTCCAGCAGCTTGCCCTCCGCCTCAAGCTCCTTCAGCCGCTCCACCAACTCGAACTTGATGGCTTCGGTCGCCTGTTTCAGCGTCGGGCCGGGCGTCACATAATGGCTGTTGGCATAGACCTTCACGCTCTCCAGATTGGCGATCCGATTTCCCGTCAGCGGGTCGAACTCGGTGATCGCCTCGATCTCCTCGCCGAAGAAACCGATCCGCCAGGCCATGTCCTCATAGTGCGAGGGGAAGATTTCCAGCGTGTCGCCCTTCATCCGGAACGATCCGCGGGTGAAGCTCATCTCGTTGCGCTTGTACTGCAGCGCGACCAGCTTCCGCACCACCTCGCGCGGATCAATCTGCATCCCCTTCTTCAGGCTGAAGGTCATCGCCGAATAGGTCTCGACCGAGCCGATGCCATAGAGGCACGACACCGAGGCCACGATCAGCACATCGTCGCGCTCCAGCAACGACCGCGTCGCCGAGTGGCGCATCCGGTCGATGGCTTCGTTTACGCTCGACTCCTTCTCGATATAGGTGTCGGTGCGCGGCACATAGGCTTCGGGCTGGTAATAGTCGTAATAGGAAACGAAATACTCGACCGCGTTGTCGGGAAAGAAGCTCTTGAATTCCCCGTACAATTGCGCCGCCAATATCTTGTTCGGCGCCAGCACCAGCGCCGGGCGCTGCAGCTGTTCCACCACCTTTGCCATGGTGAAGGTCTTGCCGCTGCCCGTCACCCCCAGCAGCACCTGGTCCTTCTCGCCGGCAGCCGCCTGGGCCACCAGTTCGGCAATCGCCGCCGGCTGGTCGCCGGCCGGCTGATACTCGCTCTTCAGCACGAAGGGCTTGCCGCCCTCGCTCTTCTCCGGGCGGGCTGGCCGGTTGGGCGTGAAGCCTTGCGCCAGCGGAATGTCGGCAAGGCTGGTGCGAATCGCAATGGACATCCCCACAATCTATGTGTTCGCCCTTCGTTCCGCCAGACGCTTGCGCTGCATCAAGGCCCATGCCCCGCCGCTGCGGCAAACGGCGCCTCTCCCCAAACAGTCGCAACCCGCCTAAAGGCCTTTCATGCCCATCGACATTCCCTGGTATCTCGGTCTCCTGGTCTTCGTCGCCCTCGTCCTCGTGATGGAGGTCGTCGCCATCTACGGCCACAAGCATGTGATGCACGGCTTCGGCTGGGGCCTGCACAAGTCGCACCACAGCGCGCGCCACGGCTTCTTCGAGGCCAACGACTGGTATGGCGTGATGGGCGCGGCGGTCGCCATCAGCTTCATCTACTACGGGGTCGAAGGCGGCGGCGGCTCGCTCTTCACCTGGATCGGCGCCGGAATCACCGGCTATGGGGCCATCTATTTCGGCTTCCACGACATCATCGTCCACCGCCGGCTCGAAACGGGCTATATCCCGCGCTCGGCCTACATGAAGCGCATCATCCAGGCCCACCGGCTGCACCATGTGGTGGAATCGAAAGAGGGAACCGTCAGCTTCGGCTTTATCTGGGCCCCGCCGATCGAGGAGCTGAAGCGCCAACTTGAGGAAAACCGCCGCGCCGGCATCGCGATCGTGCGGGCGAACCCGGTCGGCCGCAACATGGCAGGCCCGGCAGAATAACAGGCCAGTTCAGGCGAAATCCGGAGTCCACAGCCCCGTCCGGTCAGATGGCGTGCTCACCCGGATGTTGCGCTTCCAGATCGCCTCGGGCGCTGCGAGCGCAACGGCGATCAGCTTGTCCCGCCGCCGCGTATAGGCGCGGGCATCCAGCGCACTCGGGCCCTGCCCACGCACCTTGCGGCCGATGTCGCCATAGATCTGCGCCGCCGACAGCACAGCCCAGGCCTGTCGATTCCTGAGCGCAGGCACCCCATGCGCGGCAGAGGCCTCATAGCGTTCGGCCAGGTCCACCAGCCGCGTGACCACCCTGTGCAGCGCCTCGCGATTGGCCGGCGCTGCAAAGCTGTCGGCGTCCAGCCCCTCGTCTGCCAGCCAGTCGGCGGGCAGATAGCAGCGGCCCCGCCCGGCATCCTCGGCCACGTCGCGGGCAATGTTGTTCAGCTGGAACGACAGGCCCAGGTCCGATGCGCGGGCAAGCGTTGCATGGTTCGCCGGGTCCACCCCCATCACGATTGCCATCATCACGCCGACACAGCCGGCCACATGGTAGCAATAGGTCAGCAGGTCGTCGGCGTTGCGCACCGGCTGCCACTCCACGTCCATGCGGAAGCCCTCGATCAGGTCATGGGCATAGCGCGCCGGCAGCAAAACCTCTTTCGCCACCCGGCCCAGCGCATCGAACGCCGCCTCGCCCGTCTGCTCGCCGGCAAGCGCCTGGTCGGTCAGCCGCCGCAG
>JBGTBK010000054.1:0-6504 GCA_041749355.1 Sandaracinobacter sp.
AGGCCTTCGCGCTCGGCCTTGTCGGCCAGCGCGCGGGCGGCGGCGTCCGGGTTTTCGCCCGGGGGCGCACCATAGAGCCAGCCGATGGCGTGGACATCCCATTTGCCAACCCCGACGCCATAGGCATCCGACAGGTCTGGCGCGCCGTTCACGAGGCCGACGCGCGGGGCGGGATAGTCCATCACCGAGGCGCGATCCTGCGTGCTGGCAGCGAAATTGTGCAGCAGGCCAAGCGCATGGCCGATTTCATGGGCGGAGAGCTGGCGGATGCGGGCAAGCGCGACTTCGGCCGGGTCGTTGGGGCCGCCGCGCCCAACCTTGTCGGCGCCGACCAGGCCCTCGAAGATCAGCATGTCCTGCCGGACGCGGAGCGAGCCGAGGAGGACCGTGCCCTTGAGGATTTCGCCGGTGCGCGGATCGGTGACGCCATAGCCATAGGACCAGCCGCGCGTCGCCCGGTTCACCCAGTTGACGACATTGTAGCGGATGTCGAGCGGGTCGGCGCCTTCAGGCAGGATCTCGACCCGGTAGGCATCGATGTAGCCGGCAGCTTCGAAGGCCTGTGCCCACCAGCGCGCGCCTTCGAGAAGGGCGGTTCGGATCGGCTCGGGCGCGGCGTTGTCGATGTGGAAGACGATCGGCTTCTTCACTGTCGATCGGGCGGCGGTCGGGTCGGTCTTTTCCAGCCGGAAGCGGGTGGCGAGGCCCTGCACCACATCCTGACCCAGCGGGCTCGCGAAATCGACGGCCTGGATCATGATGGCGCCACCGCGCGGATCGAAGCGGCGGGGCACATAGCCGGTGGGGTCCGGCAGGCGGATGAAGCTGTGCCGGACGGTGAGGCTGACCTGGCGGGGATCGGGGGCGATGTTGCGGATCTCTGCGCCGGGCGTTTCGCTGATGTAGGTCTGCCGGGCTTCGAACTCCAGATTGTCGGGGAAGACTCGGGTTGCCGAGAGGTCTGCGGCGGACAGGTCGGGGGCGAGTTTCCAGCTTTTGTCATCCCGGCGGAGGTCGGAGGTCACGTCCTGCACGTCGCGGGCGAGGAAGGGAGCGATGTCGACCCGGAAAGCGCCGTCGGGGCCGGGGATTGCGTCGCCCATCCACAGCACGGTGCCTGCAAAGGCATCGCGGGCGGCTGCCTGTTCGGCGGCCGGAGCACCTGACGCCCGGAAGCGGGGATTTTCCAGTTCGAAGGCGACCTTGCGGCCCATGCGGCGGACGGCAAGGATGCGGGCAGGTCCTGGGCGGGCGCGATCGAGGCCCAGCGGTGCCGAGCCGATTCCGGTGCGGAGTTGGGCCATGTAGAGGACACGGGCCGAGGTTCCGTCGGCGCCTGGGGCCGGCAGGGTGAGGAGGATCTGACCGGTTTGTTCGTTGACCTGGACCGGAAGGAGGCCGCCCGACTGGATCGCGCCGGCGGCCAGTGCTGGTTTGGCGTGCAGTGCGGGGGCGAGCAGCAGGAGGGCAGTTGCGGCGAGCAGGTGGTGCGCGGTCATGAGGTCCCCTTCGGCCTTGGGGACTATGCGCTTGGACGGGGGCGGGCAAGGGGGCGGAAGCCTGTTGCAGGCGACGACAGGGGAGGTGACACAATCCTGCAACAGGGCGGGAAAATGTGCAGTGCAGCATTTCGGCAGGATGACCATTCTGTTACGGCAACGCGCAATCGGCCCGAACGGCCCGAGCATTTCCCCTTACCCGATTCAAGGAACCAGGCCCGATGTCCCTGCACCTTTCCGCTATTGCACCCCGCCGTGTGGCACTTCTGCTGGCGGCCACTGCCCTGTCGTTCGGCGCACTGCCGTCTGTTGCACGTGCGGCCGACGCCGATGAGGCCGCGATTTCCGACATTGTCGTCACGGCCTCGCGCCGGGCGGAAGCCGCGCGCGATGTGCCGGTGGCCGTGTCGGTGCTGTCTGGCGAGAAGCTGAACGTTCTGAACTCGAGCGGCCTCGACGTCCGCTTCCTGTCGGGCCGGGTGCCCAGCCTTCTGGTGGAAAGCTCGTTCGGGCGAACCTTCCCGCGCTTCTACATCCGCGGCCTTGGCAACACCGACTTCGACCCCAACGCCGCCCAGCCGGTGTCTGTCGTGTATGACGATGTGGCGCTTGAAAACCCGATGCTGAAGTCGTTCCCGGTGTTCGACGTGGCGAACATCGAAGTGCTGCGCGGGCCGCAGGGCACGCTGTTCGGCCGCAACACGCCGGCTGGTGTGGTGAAGATCAGCTCGGCTGCGCCCGGTGACGAGCTGAACGGCTATGGCAGCGTTTCCTGGGGGACCTACAACACGGTGAACCTGGAAGGCGCGGTCGGCGGACCTCTTGGCGGCGGCTTTTCGGCCCGGGCCTCGGTGCTGGTGCAGCGCCGCGACGATTGGGTGGAGAACACGGCGGCAACCGGCCAGGCCGATGACCGGCTTGAGGGCTATACCGACGTCGCCGGGCGGCTGCAGCTGGCCTTCAACAGCGACGATTTCAACGCGATCGTGAAGGTGCATGCCCGCGACCTGAAGGGCACGCCGCGCATCTTCCGCGCCGGCATCATCCAGCAGGGCAGCAATGATTTCGTGCCCGGCTTCGACAAGGGCAAGGTGGCGCTGGACGGGTTGACCAGCCAGTCGCTGAAGTCGTTCGGCACCAGCCTGCGGCTGGACTACACCTTCGACGGGGTCGGCACGCTGTTCTCGGTGACCGGCTATGAGCAGACCAATGTGGAATCGACCGGCGATATCGACGGCGGCAACAATTATGTCTTCCCGCCGCTGGGGCTGAACAATGCGCTGTTCCCGGTGAACACCGGCGGCCGCACCAAGCCCAAGGAGTTCAGCCAGGAATTCCGCTTTGCAACCGAGGACATGGGCGGTTTCCGCGGCCAGGTCGGCTTCTACTATTTCGACCAGAACCTGTATTACAACGAGACCAGCTTCGATGTCGGCAGCTCGGTGACGAACACGCTGATCGAGCATGACAACAACAACACGAGCTGGGGCCTGTTCGCGTCGGGCGAGTACAAGGCGAGCGAGGCGCTGACGCTGCGCGCCGGGCTTCGCTATTCCAAGGACGAGAAGACCGACACGGTTTCGGGCTTTGCGCCGGCCTTTGCGGTGCCGCCGGGCTATCTGCCGGTGACGGCGAGCGTGAGCGGCGACAATCTGAGCTGGGACTTGTCTGCCACCTATGCGGCGAGCGACGACCTGAACTTCTATGCGCGCCTTGCAACCGGTTACCTCGGGCCGGCGATCCAGGGCCGGGTGCAGTTCGGCAGCCAGGTGACGACGGCCGGTTCGCAGACCACGATTTCGGGCGAGGCCGGGCTGAAGTACCAGTCGCCGGACCGGACGATGCGCTTTGATCTGGCGGGCTACTGGAACCAGACCGACGACCTGCAGCTGACGGCAGTGGGCGGCGGGTCGAACTCGGCCCGTCTGCTGAATGCCGACAAGGCGGTGGGCTATGGTCTGGAAGCCGAGTTTGCGGCAGAGCCGATCGAGGCCCTGCAGCTGACGGCGAGCGGGAGCTGGAACTTCACCGAAATCCGCGACAGCGACCTGGCGGTGGCGCCTTGTGGCTCGGGCCAGTGCACGGTCAACGATCCGTTGAACGCGGCAGGGCTTGCGATCATCGACGGCAACGACCTGCCGCAGGCGCCGCGCTTCGTGGCCAATGCGACGCTGCGCTATGGCGTGCCGGTGGGCGACGGCGAGGCCTTCTTCTTCACCGACTGGGCCTATCGGAGTGCGGTGAACTTCTTCCTGTATGAGGCCGACGAGTTCCGCGGGAAGTCGAGCCTGGAGGGCGGCCTGAAGGTGGGTTACCGGACGAGCTATGGCCTGGAAGCAAGCCTGTTCGCCCGCAACATCACCAACCAGATCCGCGCCGTTTCGGGGATCGACTTCAACAACCTGACGGGGATGATCAACGAACCGCGGATTGTGGGCGTGGAGCTGAGGGGTAGGTTCTAGGCTGAAGCGGGCCGCGACCAGCGCACAGCGCTGGTTCGCGGACTCCGCGCAAGCCCGGCCGGCCCCGGATCAAGTCCGGGGTGACGCCCCGGACCTTGTCCGGGGACCGATGAGTCCGGCTTCGCCGGACCCTTCTTTCTGTATCTTCAACCCCTTAAGCGGACTCGGCGGCTGTGCCGCCGGCCGCCGAGTTTTCACAGTTTTCCCGCTGACAATGGCGACTTTTGGGCGGGCGCGCGTTGCATGGAATGGCCCCCGTGAGACAGCGGCTTGTTCGCTGCGGTCTCGACGGTGCAAAGATCAACCGGTAGTATAGGCATAGGTCGGGCGCGTAGGAAAGACCTGAGGCGGCTGGCGCCAAGGCGCTTCACCCATCGGCGAGATCATTATCAAGGACGGATATAGTTGTCTCACGGTTCTTGCGGCCGAGAGTGCCATATGCCAGCTAAAAAAGCAGGCTTAGAGTGCCGCTAGAGAGGCAGTTGCATGGCCCTGCATTGGAAGTGCATCGAGCCCCTTACCTCTATCGGGTTAGGGCTTAGTTTTGTGGCATTGGGTGGCTCGCCAGGAGGTGGCGCCATGGCCGCTGTGGCAGGAGCGAAGCTGTTTGAAGCGATCGGTACCGCACGTGCCAAGTACGGTCTTGAGAACAAGGCGCTAATCGCCAGACATCGCGAAGCGATCAAGGCTGGCTGGGAAAAGCGCGCGGGGGACTGGATCGTTACAGAGGACCTCAATGCTGCTGACGAGCGACTCGCGAAGCTGCTGCCACAGGTTATGCCTAGCTTTCAAGAACTTGGCGCGTTGGTCGTGGATAGAGGGCGCTATCCAAGGCTCGCAGCATTACTTATTCTTGACCGTCTGGCATCACGGGCCGAGATATTTCGACCAGAGGGCGAGTTAGGTGCAAGTGCGACTGCGCGCCATTTTGCTCTTGTTGTGATCGAAGCTTCACTAACAGCGGCACTTGATATTCCCGAGTATGCCGTCCGTCTTGAACCTTACTTTCTGGTCGCAATTGGGCAAGCAATAGCTGATATTGATGCAAAGATTGACCGGTTAGTTTATTTATTTGAAGAAAGTGACCAAGGAAGAGTTGCGAAGTCAGCTGGCATCTCTCATCGTGACTTCGTGCGATTGGCTCGCGCTATCAACGTTGACGTTGATGATGATGCGCAAGCACTTGCCGTGCTGACTCGGGCAGTCGAAAAACTGACCGTACTTCAGGCGGATGAAGCAAATCTGATCGGCATTAAGGAGCTTGGCGCGCAAGCAGTATCGGCTGTTGCAAAACTTTCCGCAAACGAAGAGCTTAATTTGTCAGCAGAGATTGCGGCAGAATATTTTCTGCGTTGGAAAAATTTAACAAATCAACATTCTCTTCCGGCGAAAGAGACTGGCTTAAACATCATCAATTTGAATATACATCAACAACTTTTATGCCATAATATGGACGAAGCCTCTAAATGGATCGAGCAAAGAATAGCACTCGAAAATGGAATGTCAGAAGCACCCTTTGATCTGATTATTGAAGAATGGAAAAGGTGGAGTATTCAGGCTGAGAAGAATAAATCCTATCTTGACGCTTCTGTCGCGCTTGCAATCGGTCGAATCGTTTTGTCTCGCGATTTGAGTTCTGATGAGCTAGCTACAGTATTGGGGTTGGTTAAGGAAGATACTGAAAAGTTCGCGAGCTGGATGGAATCCGCCCAATAGGTGTACGGGCGTCGACTTTATCAGCTAGCGCCCTGCGCCCCCTCCGCCTTCGCGCCTTGCCATAAACGCCAATCTCTCAAACAACATAACATCCTGCTCGTTCTTGAGAAGGGCGCCATGGAGCGGGGGGATGAGCTTCTTGGGGTCGCGGGACTGGAGGACATCGAGGGGCAGGTCCTCGTGCAACAACAGCTTTAGCCAATCCAACAATTCCGACGTCGAGGGCTTCTTCTTGAGGCCGGGGACTTCGCGGATGTCGTAGAAGACGGTCAGCGCTTCGCGGACGAGGGCTTTCTGGATGCCGGGGAAGTGGACTTCGATGATGGCCTTCATCGTGTCCTGGTCGGGGAAGCGGATGTAGTGGAAGAAGCAGCGGCGCAGGAATGCGTCCGGCAATTCCTTCTCGTTGTTCGAGGTGATTATGATGATCGGGCGCTGTACGGCTTTGATCGTGCGGTTGAGTTCGTAGACGTAGAATTCCATCCGATCGAGCTCTTGGAGGAGGTCATTCGGAAATTCGATGTCGGCCTTGTCGATCTCGTCGATCAACAGGATCGGGCGGACGGGGCTCTCGAAAGCTTCCCAGAGTTTGCCGCGCTTGATGTAGTTTTCGATGTTCGACGCGCGCGCGTCGCCGAGTTGGGAATCGCGCAGGCGCATCACCGCGTCGTATTCGTAGAGACCTTGCACGGCCTTGGTGGTTGACTTGATGTGCCACTCGATCAGAGGCGCGCCGGTGGCCTTGGCGACTTCAATCGCCAGCATGGTCTTGCCGGTGCCGGGCTCGCCTTTGATCAGGAGCGGGCGCTCAAGCGTGATCGCCGCAT